>JBGCDT010000031.1:0-6485 GCA_045105695.1 Saprospiraceae bacterium
GAATGACGACTAAGAATCGAAATATATTTTTTATCACATGCCCAAAGCTATACTTTCTAAATAGTTCGAAGGCACTTACCTCATTGTAGCCGTTAGTGACTTTCCAGAAACTTAATGTCGTTCCAAAGGTTGTCCATATTTTTACGACTCCCTCTCCACATATAGTTGTGTCGCATCCAAAAACGACATGGACGATATCATGGCATTTTAGAAATACTTCTCCTTCTTTGGACATAGATCGCTTTGTGAAATATTTCATATTCCTTTTCTGAAATTTCTCTAAGCCTTCTTGAAGTGTTCGATTCTCTTCCATAATAAACTCAAATTACCTTTTTCTACTAAAATATCCAAAAGCCTCTCCACTGAGTAATCGCTTACAATAAAATCAAGTTTGGAATAGACAAAAGGTTTGATTCCTTTATATTTGGGCTATGGAATCATCAAACCAAGCACTTTTTGAACAACTCGTCCTCGAAATCGAAGGAGCAGAGGTCGGACAAATGTTCGGCAAACAATGTGGTAAACTCAATAAAAAAGCTTTTGTCGCTTTTTACGAAGAAGACATGGTCTTTAGAATTGGAAGAGAGGCCATCGAAGAATTATTGACTCAATATAGCAGTGCCCAAAACTGGGATCCTTCTGGCAAAGGGCGAGCTATGAAAGATTGGATTCAGGTTCCCGAAACCTTCAAAGGGGACTGGAAACAACTGACCAGAAGTAGTGCTGACTTTCTAATTTAATACTTTCTGACCATAGCTGTATGAATTTAATTAAAGCTATAAAGTTATTAGCTGTCAATTTAGTAGTAGTCTCTGCATTGCTTGTGTTATTAGAAGGCATGCTGCTTATGATTGGTGTAAAACCTTATACTGAGAACAAAAAAGCTCCTATTTATGTACAATCAGAAAAACGATTTTTTCAAAAAGATTCTTTACTAGGCTATAAACACTGCCTGGGAGGTTTTGATTTTCTATTAAAAGGTAATTATCAATTTTCAGTAAGTCACGATGAAAACACTTTTAGAAAGACGAGTAATGCTTTTGAAAGCAGTAAGGAGAACAGACCAGAAATTTGGCTACTAGGTTGTTCCTTCACTTACGGTTGGTCACTTAATGATAAAGAAACCTTCGCTTGGTGTTTACAGGAAAAATTAAATCAATACAAAATAGTGAACCTTGGCGTAAATGGTTATGGAACACTTCATTTTTATTTACAACTAAAAGCGACATTGGAGTCTACCAAAGAAAAACCAGAAATCCTTATTGTCAATCACGCAGATTTCCATCACGAAAGAAATATTAACTCTTATAATTACAACAGATCGATTAGCACCTGGAATAATTTCGAAAGAATAAAAAGACCCTTTGTGGAAACTAATAATTACAAAAAATTAAATATTAATTACTGCGAAAATAAATATACGCCCTGGGAAATTTCGAAAGAATATGCATTGGCAAAAAGCTTCCAATTTAAATTAGAACGATTTATTGATGGCAGAAAATTTAAAACCAGCAAGAAGATAACTACCTTATTATTAGATGAAATAAAACTACTTTGTCGGCAAAATAATATTCAACTACTCATTACCAATGTGGGACTGAAAAAGAAATTCATTAAAGACTACACTTTAGAAAAAAACATTCCATTTACTGATATTGCTGTAGATTATCGAAAATCTGAATTTAATAACTTACCGCATGATAAACATCCTAGTGCTAAAGCGAATAGGATGTATTGTGAACGTATCTATAACTTTATGGTCATTCAGAAAATGATTCAATAATTTTTTACTTTTTAAGTAACTGTACCAATTACTTAGTAAAATGAAACTTAAAAACGGAATTAAGACCTATTATGCGAAAAGTCGCAAGGGCTGGCGCAACTGGCTTCAGAAAAACGCTGATAAAGAAAAGGCAGTTTGGCTAATCATCTACAAAAAGAAGTCAGAAATAGAAACAGTCTATTATCCAGAAGCTGTTGATGAAGCACTATGCTTCGGCTGGGTTGATAGCAAAATAAACAAAAGAGACGAAAAGAGTTATTTTCAATACTTCTCAGAAAGAAATCCTAAAAGTAACTGGAGCAGGGTCAACAAAGAAAAAGTTAAACGACTCATTGAGCGTCAGCTAATGACTGAACGTGGCTATGATATGATTAAAGTTGCCAAAGAAAAAGGCACATGGGACGCACTAAACGATGTTGAAAATCTTATTGTACCAGAAGATTTACAGCAGGGGTTTAATGATAAGCCTAAAGCTTTTGAAAACTGGAATAACTTTCCCCGATCTGCAAAACGTGCCATTCTAGAATGGATACTCAACGCCAAGAGAAATCAGACTAGAGAACATCGGATCAGAGAAACTGTCGAAAAGGCCGAAAAAAATATTCGAGCAAACCAGTATAGACCTAAGAAATAGAAAACCCTGGTTTTCTATTTCTTAGAAAATCAGGGTTTTATTTAGTTATGGGGTTTAATCTTTTGTGGTACTATCCAGCAGCGTGGAAATCGCCACGTTTTTCTTTTGATCTTTTAATCTGGCGTTTAATTTTATCAATAGCGCCGTCTAATGCAACCTTATATTGTTTATCCTCATTTGATGCAAATAGCACAGGACCAGGCACGTGAAGTTCTATCTCTGCGGTCACGGTATCAGATCCATTACCATCATCCATTTTGAAATAAACGACACCTCTTGTGATTCGATCATTCAAAGTACTCAGGTCTTTAATATTATTTTCAATTTCTTTTTTCGCTTCATCTGATAAATTGAATGGAGCATTTATTAATACGGTCATAAATAGTTTTTTTTGATTTAAATAAATAATTAAAATTCTCTACAAACAGGTTAGTTATTACTATCTGACAAATTCTGCATTTCTACACTTCCGTCTTCTTTCATGTCATTGTACACATGAGTTTCTGTATCTACTACAGTATCTTCTAAGGATCGCTGGGAATTAAATACTTTTTTACCCACATAGCCCTTGTCCGTTTGCTTTATATCTGGAACATCAATAATATTCGGAGTAGTATAACCACCGGCAATAGGAATATATTTAGCAGGATCGTTCTCGAACCTCTTTAGGTTCTCTTCATTACTGAAATAGTAGGTTACATCGGCTAGTGTGTAGCTAAGTGTGCGGTCACCTCTCAAAGGCTGACCACTATGGTGCGCTACTGGATCAAAACCATCCAATCCAACACCATCATTATTTACATCTGAAATATTCATACATCTAAGTTTTTTGATTCATAGCCAAAACGGATGAGTTACTTAGATGTTCAGTAGGATTGCCAAACAAGCTTTCAACAGTTGTAGAACTATTGTTAGAAAACTTAAACGCACCAAGGCTAACTCCTATCTATCAATAGTAGTTCTTTATTTAATTCCTTAAGTCCGCCAACTTTTGTCGATTCAAAACAGTAATAACTCCTTGTTTAATATCAACTAGTCCCTCGTGCTTAAAATCAGTCAAGGTACGAATAACAGATTCCTTAGCGGTACCGACCATACCTGCAAGATCATCTCGCAGAATGACAATTTGTTCCTTCCCTTCTTCCTCGTTTTGTTGATCTAGTTTGACCAACGTTTCGGCCACTCGTTTTCGAATAGAGCTGTAAGCCAGACTTAACAATTGTTCCTCTTGTTCATTGGTGTTATTAGCCAACATCTTTATAAAGCGAGCAGAGAAGTTTCTATTATTGTAAAGCAAAGAAAAGAAGTCTTCCTTTGGGATGAAATGAATTTCAGCATCTTCTATGACCATAGCTGTTTCCTTATAAGGCTCATCGCGAAGCAGCGCATAATAACCTAGAAAATCTCCTGACTTATAAATATGAGTGATGAATTCTTTCCCGGCATCGTTTGAACGGTAGGTCTTAATTTGGCCACTAGCCAGGAAATACAATCGTTGAGGGTGATCACCTTCCTGATAGAGAAAATCTTTTTTACGAAAATTTCGATTGTCTCTTTCCTGAGAGAGTTTTTCTAATTCCTTCTGACCACGAGCTTCATCTATGAATGTGCGCAATCCATTCTGAGTACCATCAAATGACTTTTTTATACGATCACTTTTTTTGAGTCGCATTTCTACAGCTTCCAATAATTCTACATCATCATAAGGTTTGGTGATGTAGTCATCGGCTCCCAGATTCATACCCTTTCGGAAATCCATTTTCTCCGCTTTTGCCGTAAGGAAAATCAAAGGAATATCTGCTGTCGCAGGTTTCTTATCCAAAATTTTCAAGACGCCAAAGCCATCCAGCACCGGCATCATTACATCGCAAAGGATGAGATCGGGAGATTCCGTCAGCGCTTTTTCCACACCTACCTTTCCGTTCTCTGCGGTGATGACTTCGTAATTAGAGAGTTCTAAAACTTCTGCCAAATTTTCTCTTACAATCGTATTGTCTTCTATGACTAGTATTTTTTTCACAGGTTTGGTTTTGCTTGTTATGTGAATACTCCTCCCCTCTTTCCTATAGTGCAAATTAACAAAATATCCTAAAATGACATTATGACTTTTCTCACCTTCTACAATGACTTTTATCAAACCAACAGTAATCAACAAAAGGATAACACACTCTTAATCTTATACCCATTAATAATCACATGAAGTTGATAAATCTCACCCATTCCATTGACAGTAGTCAGTTATTCTTTTTCGAAAATCATATTCCTTTGAAGTACTGTTCTTTTATAATTCACCAAAATAACTAAACTGTGAATAAAACAAAGAAAATACTTTTCCCTACAGACTTTTCCGCTCCTGCAGCAAATGCTTTTAAATATGCCTTGCGCTATGCCGATCGGACATCTTCTACCATTGAAGTTTTGCATGTCGTTTATCCAACTGGTGAATCCATAGACTTCCCCGGCCTAGCCACTCAGATGACTCAAAAAGCGATGGATGTAGAACGAGAATTGCTCACTAATTTTATTACAAAAGGAATCGAAGAAGTAGCTGATGAATTAGAGGAAAGACCTATGATTTCTAGAGCAATGGAAATTGGCGGCACTGTCAATGCCATTACTAGAATTGCAAAAAGAGACGAAGCAGATCTCATCATTATGGGTAGCCGCGGCACCAATCGCTCTCGCCTCGAAAAGATGCTGGGTTCTATAGCGGAGGGCGTAGTGGCACAGTCCTACTGCCCAGTGATCATTATTCCAGAGGATGCTAAATCAAAAGCTCCTGAGAAAATCGCTTACGCGACTAACGTATTGGATTCAGATCCTTATGAGCTATGGAAGTCCTTACAACTCTTGGAGGTTTTCAGTTGTGAAATTCACCTTGTTCATTTTAATTATAAAAAATCAGGTAATCTAAAAGCTTTCGAAGAATTAGAAAACATGTTTGCCTTTTCACAAAAGCAAAGTCCCGAAATTGATTTTAGAATGCACAACCAATTCGGTGATTCTTTAGAGGATGACCTTAATAAATTTATTGAGAAAGAAGGGATAGACTTGTTAGTCATGTATCAGCAGGAACACAGTCTTTGGGATCGCTTAATGAAAACCAGTGCTACTAAAAAGATGGCCCTGCATACAAATGTGCCGCTACTCATTTTGAAGAAATAGAAAAAGGTGGATGAGGAGCTGAGGTAGATAAGGTGGATAGGGCTTCCTATTTACGTAAGTTGGTCACAATATTAAAAAGACCTCATCCGCCCTATCTACCCCCATCCACCTCATCACTCCCTTTACAATAACAATTAAAAAATAAGATATGTATTACAATGTTCCACTCAAAGAAATAATGACTAAAGAACTCGTAACCGTCGGACCAGACGATACACTGGAAGTCGTTGATTATATTTTCAATCATAATACCTTTCGCCATTTGCCAGTCGTAGACGAGGCCGGAAAGATTTTAGGCATCATCAGTAAATCTGATTATAATTTGCTTTGCAATGGCATGACGTTATTCAGGAAAGACAAAGAACGAGATGCTAATTTGAAGTTTTTAAGAACGCTCCTTTCTAGTGAGGTGATGAATAAGGAGTTGGCGAAGTTGTCTCCAAATGCGAAGGTAGCGGTAGCGGCTGGTATGTTTAAAGAGAATTTATTTCATGCGATTCCCGTGGTGGAAGATGATGGTACTTTGGTTGGTTTGGTTTCTACACTTGATTTGATCAATTATGCTTATGATCAGCCGGCTTTGAATTGTTGATGGTTTTAGCCCAGGATAGATCAATTAGATAGGAGTTAATAACTCATACCAATTCGATATATTTTCAGCTGCCCAAAATCATAAAATCTATTCTAAAGCATAGACATATATTGAGCTTTGGAAACAAAGCTTTTGTCTTACAACATAGTAGATCTAAAACCATTTGAATAAAAAATATCTTTAAATTAAGTGGAATTCATCGGTGTGTTATGTAATCCAGTCAAAACCCGAAACCCAGTAACAAAACCGATTTTAAATATTTGTGTCTTCAAATGTTTTGTTAAATCGACCTAGACTATCTTCCATGTTGT
>JBGCDT010000032.1:0-6497 GCA_045105695.1 Saprospiraceae bacterium
GGTGATTGAAATTCTCTATTCATTACCACAAAACACTTGAAACATGAAAAAGCAATCTACCCAAAGAAAGTACAACTTCCCTGATGCTGACCTCTACGTGCAGTGCATCGAACGCATCAAGTACGCCAGTCGCGACATTGCGCACTTCGAATCCTACGGCTACTCCAAGGACAAACTCTCCGGCTTCCTCAACAACTGCGAAAAGTTCCGAAAGCTACCAGACGACGACGAACTCGTGGGCGACCAAATGATCGTTACCGATAAAAAATACACCGCTTGCGAGAAGCTCAAAACAGCCATCCGAAGCATCATGACCAGAGTGGCTTTGAAGTATAACAACCGCTCCGGTCGCTACCGTAAATTCGGAACCGCTAAGATGGGAGACATGACAGATGCACAACTCATCTTCTGCGGTCGTCGCGTGGTAAGAGTAGCCAGAGCGCAGATTGATTTCTTAGACGATGTTGGGGTAAATGAAAACAACATCAAGCGCGTTTCAGATGCGGTTCAGGATTTTGAACTGGCATTGAACATCCAACAAGACAAGGTTGCTGAACGAGATATTTCTGTAGAACGTCGTATTGAATTGGGTAATCAGATTTACGATTCGCTGGTCGTCCTTTGCAACATCGGCAAAGACATCTGGGCAGAGAAAGACGTAACGAAGTATGAGAACTATACGATTTACGAAAGTAATAATGACCAGAAGATTGCTAGAAAAGAACGGCAAAAAGTGGAACAGGTAAGGGTAGAGAATGATGCGGATGGGATGGATGATCTGGATGGTGGGGCGGATTCTGATGACTGATAAAATATTCCGTACATTTATCCCAGGCGAACTACAGCAATTTAACTACAACTAACGATGGCAAAGAATGAAAAACCAGCCGCACTCGGTGGCAACTATAAACTAAAAGACGTAAAGATTTTTGCTTCCAAAGAAAACCTATATCGCAACGCTAAAAAATACCGTAAGGTCTTCGATACTTCTGAATGTAAATACATCTACTGCGAACTTTCTTTCTACAATAAACTTTTTGATGAAATCGACTGGGCGGTGGAAGTGACCTTCAACTGCAAGGAAAAAGCAACTGGCAAAAGTCTTTGCAATATCAAGAAGCAACTAACGATTAACAAAGATCAAAACATCGTCTACGTCAACGAAGGTTGGGGAACACCCGCTGTCGGTTGGTGGAAAAAAGGAGCCTACACATGGGAGGTTTTGATGGGCGATAAAGTGATTGGGAAAAGCGACTTCTTTGTGGTGGACGGAGGCTTGGTGACTGCTGTGGAGAACCCTTATTTTGACATCAAAGAGATACGGCTTTTTGAATCTGCGCGTGTTGGATTGCCCATCAAAGAACGGGTTTATCTTAAGAAGTTTTCTGCTGCCTTCACTCGCTATGTGAACGTGGAGATGACTTTGGAAAACAAAAAGAAAGAGGAAGATTCTTTACCTATTGAATTGAAATTTTACTTCTATAATGACTCTGGACAGAAGAAGGCATACATGCACTTTTTCAAAGAGTTTACCGATAAGCCCTCCATCATAAAACTCGATACAGGCTACGGCGCAAACAATCCTGGCTATTGGTTTGAAGACATTTACTTTTTAGAGATTGTCTTCATGGATCACCTCATAGCGGTCGTTCCTTTTGAAGTAGGAAACATGGAGGAAATTGCAGAAACACCGCTCTCCTACTCTTCTACTTCTGAGCGAGAAACGGCTGCTTCGCCTAATGAAATTCCTCCGATTGCAAAACCCAGTTTTGAAGAAGCTAAGGCAGAATTGGAAGCCCTCATCGGTTTGCATTCTGTAAAAAAACAAATCAACGAACTCGCTACTTATTTACAATTTCTAAAAGTCAGAAAAGAAAAAGGACTGTTGGAAGATCAGCAATTCAACTTACATTCTGTCTTTACCGGAAACCCTGGAACGGGTAAAACGACGGTCGCTCACCTCCTTGGAAAAATCTACCACAGCCTCGATTTATTATCTCACGGAACCGTTCATGAAGTTGGACGTGCAGACCTTGTTGGGGAATTTATTGGGCAGACGGCGCCTAAGGTTAAAAAGGCTTTGGAGAAAGCGAAAGGTGGCATTTTATTTATCGACGAAGCGTACTCATTAACGAACCGTGGCGAAGATGGAAAAGATTTCGGAAGAGAGGTTATTGAAGTTTTGCTAAAAGAATTGGCTGGTGGTTCGGATGACCTTGCGATCATTTTTGCGGGTTACCCCAAAGAGATGAAACAGTTTTTGAATTCCAATTCAGGACTCAATTCCAGATTGCGGAACATCATTCAGTTCCCAGACTACTCGCCTGATGAATTGATGGAAATCGCAGAATACAGCTCTGGTAAAAGAGGGGTCATCATTCATCCGGATGCCATGAAACTGATTCACAAACGCCTGGTAGAAATATACAGAAACAGAGACGACCAGTTCGGAAATGCCCGCTACATCAACGGCATCATCGAAGAGGCAAAACAAAACATGGCCCTGCGCCTCACCAGTCAAAATACAGATCTAAACACTTTAGAACCTGAAGACCTTTCGACCATAACGGCAGAAGATGTTCAACGTATTTTCCAAACGGGTGGCGATACCAATCAGGTGCAACTCCCTGTCGATGAAGCTTTGCTAAATGATGCGCTTCAGCAACTACACAGTTTAGTTGGTCTTGATGAAATAAAGAAAGAAGTAGATGAAATGACCAAGCTCGTTCGCTACTACAGAGAGATTGGGAAGGACATCAAAAAAAGCTTTTCGCTGCATACTGTTTTCATGGGAAACCCTGGGACTGGTAAGACGACCATCGCTCGTTTGATTGTCCAAATTTATAAAGCACTGGGGATTCTGGAGAGAGGGCACTTGGTAGAATGTGATCGTAAATCCTTGGTAGCAGGTTTTGTCGGACAAACGGCCATCAAGACTTCCGAGATGATCGACAAAGCGATGGGCGGCGGCTTATTCATAGACGAGGCTTACGCCCTTACGCAAGGTGGACAAAATGATTTTGGAAGAGAAGCTATAGAAACTTTGCTAAAAAGAATGGAAGATCAGCGGGGCGAATTCATGGTTATCGTTGCGGGTTATCCCAAAGAGATGACGCAGTTTTTGGAAGCGAATCCTGGGTTGATGTCGCGCTTTGATAGACGTTTCAACTACCCTGATTATAAATTGGAAGAGCTGGTGGAGATTGCTGATATGATGTTTGAAGATGAAGATTTGATTCTAGAGGCAGATGCTAAAAAACACTTGGTGAGCTACATCGAAGAGATGATCGACAAGAAGCATAAGTACTTTGGTAATGCCAGAACGATTCGAAAAATTGTAAAAGAAGCGGTCCGAAGACAGAACCTAAGAATGGCTGATCTTGATCCTAAAGAACGAAAAGCGGAGTTGGTCAATAAAGTGACGCTGGCTGATGTGACTGATTTTAAATTGGTGGAAAGTGATTTGCCGGAGCGGAAGGGGATTGGGTTTCGGTAGGTGGATTTGTTTGATTTAAGAGGAACGCGGATGACGCGAATTTTTAAGGATTCACACGGATTGTTTAGGGCGTGTAGTATCTTTTGTAAGAGTATTGTTATAAGCTAATACAAGTCCATATCCAACAAAAAGAGAAATCCAAAAAATCTGCAAAAATCCGCGTTCCTCTTAAAAAACCACTAAAACCTAAATCCAAGCCCAACATTCACCCCCAATCGTCCTACCCCATTTCCAACCTGGCTAGCACGCCCTACTCGACTCCATTCCCACTGCGGCGAAACCGTCAACGAAACAGATTTCGTCAGATGATAACCAACCATTGGTGTGATTCTAAAGCCTAGGCTAAAATCCTTAAAGGCAGTCGTATTTGTTCGTTCTGAAATTGAAGTGATTAACCCGTCAGCGTCTAACCTTTTGCCTTCTTGCATTTTTAGAAAGTTGAAGGATAAGCCAGCAGATAATCCATAAGCGAATCTTCCTCTAGCGGCTTGCCAACCTAATTCTAAGGGAATACTGTACAACGTGTACTTATTGTTATGAATAACAGAACGAGTGTCCGTTTGTGTAACCAATGTATCTGCGAAGCGTCTGTTGACTACTGTATTTGTAGTTGGATCTGTGACCACTTGTACCAGTACATCATTCATAAAACTATCTCTTTGGGTAATGTCTTCATATTCAAAACGAGACCAGAGTTCATGATACTCCAGACCTGTCTTTAGAGACCATTGTTTATTCCAAAGCAAGCCAGCTTTCACTCCAAAACTATACCCAGTACTTCCTTCTTCCTTCACAGAAACAGTAGCCTCACTTAGAGAAGTGTAATCTGCATTCATCCTATTGAGTCCTCCAAAAGCCTCGACAGTAAGCTGCAACGGTTTGTTTTTCAAAGGTTTAGTAGCGCGTTTTCCTTCGTCGGCCTTTTTATTTTGAAATTGAAAATCCGTAGTTTTTAAAGCCAAGGAAGCCCAATTAGTGCTTTCTGCTTTTTCAATGATGCTTTTCGAATCGGAAGAACTAGGTACTACTGTAGGGTTTTCGTCCTTCGTGTTTTCTTCTTTTTGCGAAGCTGTTACTGAAGATGTAGAAGCATTGTTATCAAGCTTAGCATCTTCAGTAGGCAACTTCGTCTCATCAATCTTTGGGTCTACGTTGGTTGTAGTTGATTTATCCGTTTCAGCTAAAGCCTTATTTAATAACTCAGGTTTTGTATTTTCTTCAGCAATTGGTGTAGCTGTTTGATTCTTAGTGTTTGTCTTAGCTTTTTTTGTTGTGTTGTCTTCTCTCTTAGTATTTGATTTGATAAAATTCTGAGTATTCGTATTTGTAATTTCGCTCTTACTCTTTTTATTTTCTATAGTCGTAATGTCTTTATTTTCTTGAATTAAATTCTTTTCTGAAGAAGTTGTAGCGTTGTTACTTTCTTCTTTTGTATCAGCAGACGACTTAGCATTCTGCTCTCCTATATTATTATTTCCACTAAAACCTAACTGTTCTGTATTTTCTGATGTAGCTGTTTTCAGATCTTTATTTTCCAAGGCTGTTTGGTCATTCTCTGTGATCGTCAGATTCTTAACCAATTCTTCTTCATTTTCAAAACTGAAATAACTCAGTCCCAAAGCCAGCAACAAACCGATGGCAATTAAACCAAATTTCCGAAAGGAAGAAGCCTTAGGTTTATCATCTTCTTTTTGATCCAAATCTTCAGCTACCGCATCCCACAAGCCATCTACATCAAAGTCGTCGTTGGGCAACTCTTTGTCTTTGAATCTTTTATTGTATAAATTTTCTAAATCACTCATTTTAAATTTAGTTTAAAACAACGCGCTTATTGAACAGGTCTTTTTTTTTAAGCCAGTTTTTAGCTCTGGATAATTTCTTTCGGGAGGAAGCCTCTGTCATTTGCAACATCACTCCAATCTCCTTGTGGCTGTAACCATCGATGACATATAAGTTGAAAACTTCAAAATAACCAGCAGGCATTTGTTTAAGCAAAGCCAACAACTCATCGTCTGTCGTCAGCGCTGATATTTCTGGGAACTCTGCATGATCATGAATTTCCACATCCAGTTCTTCAGCAGGTAATCCGATCACTCGTTCGTTATAATTCAGGCAGGTATTAATAACTATTCGTGCTGCCCAATTCTTCAGTGGTGCTTTATTCGAATCGTACTTTTCAATACTTCTAAATACCTTTACAAAACTTTCTTGTAACACATCTTTTACGTAAGAGTTATCTCGCAAGTATCGTGTAGCCACCGCCCTCAGATATGGCAAAAGCAAACGATACAACTGTTGCTGTGCATCGCGCTTCTGCTTTATACAAGATTGGATTATCGATTGTTCTGCGGACATAGAATTCTTAAAACGTAAATATTACTTTTTACTGTTGACCTTTAACTATTAACCTCGCTCAATTAGCTATTTTAAGGTTTATACGATTGAGCGAAGTTAATAGTTAATAGTCAACAGTTTTAGTTTATAGTTCAATATCATCTTCCGCTACACAGCCATTTGCATCCGTGGCAGTTACAGAGAAAGAAGTTTCTGTGGTTCCTGTAATTTCGATTCCGCCACCGGTTTCACCAGTTGACCAACTATAAGCTACTGGCCAAGTTCCTCCATTTGCTATAGCAACCAAGAAGTCCTGTCCCATGCCTAAGCTATCTGGATTAGAGTAAATCGTTACACCAAAGTTATCACAAGGGTTGTTGTTATTAACTGTTACATTAGTAGAATTCGATGTCGTACAGCCATTCGCATCAGTAACTGTTAGAGAGTACGTTCCTGATGTAGAAGTTTCAATCACGTGGCTAGTCTCACCTGTAGACCATTCGTAAGTAAATGGAGGAATACCACCATCCGCTACATCAGCGTATATTAATGTAACACCTACTGTGTCAATAACATTGAAATTAATCCAGAAAGAGGTATCGCAAGGATTAGTCGTTACTGTTCCATAATTATAAACTGAAGCGGATACACAACCATTCGCATCAGA
>JBGCDT010000033.1:0-4403 GCA_045105695.1 Saprospiraceae bacterium
GTCTGATTACTTGTTGATTTCTAAGTTTATTGACTTGCATCTCTTCGTTGTTAGAAGAAATGTTTCTAAGTTTTCTTACTTCAAAGGCATTGATAAAGTGAAACGAACAGGTAAGTTGAAAAACGTGTACATGTTGTTTAATGATGCGGCTGGGAAGTCGTTGAAATATGGGTACACGAATTATTCTTATGGAAAGGTGGTGAAGTAGGGAGGGAAAAGATCAAGTAATCAAGTATCAAATTCAAGTTCAAAACCTTCGACCGTAGAAAACCGCGGAGCATACGAATTGAGCGTTTTGAATTTGAATTTGACATTTGACTCTTGAACTTTAAAAACCATCAAGCTAGCAATTCTCGATACAACGCCACATAATTCTTCGTCATATCTCTAAGATTAAAAGAATCAAAAACCAACTGTCGTCCACTCTCCCCCATCCGTTTGGCGTCCTCTGGATGATCTAACAGATAATTGATTTTTTCCGCCATCACTTCTGGAGATCTTTCTGGTAATAGAAATCCGTTTTCGCCATTGAAGACAATCTCTGCGGTTCCTCCACCTTCTGTTGCAACCACTGGCTTTCGCAAAACCATGTATTCCATAATGGAGTTAGAAATCCCTTCGCCATGGACATCCAGATTCGTACTCAATGCACCAATTGTAAAAATATTAATGATGGATTCTACATCAGACTGACGACCAGTGAAAAGAATTCTGTTGGCTAATTCAACAGGAACCATTGCTTTGCATTTTGGCAACAGCTCTCCGTCACCAATAGCTAAGAATGTTACATCCTCTCGTTGTTGACAAACTTGTACGGCTGCTTTTACATAAGTGTAATAATCTTTCCGCTCATGGAAAGCTGCGATTTTTCCGACAACAAAAGGAGTCTGAATATTAAACTGTTTGCGAATTTCGTCAGGTGAAGTCAGCTCATTTACTCTGTTGAAATCAAAACCATTGTACACATGCTTGCCCTTGTTTTTGGGCGCATCGTAAGCGATCAATCCTGCTTTGGAATTGGAAAGAACAACATCAGAAAAAGGATAAGTGAGTTTTGCGCGAAGCAATTGACTGCCCCAGATTTTTAGATTTCGAGGCGCGTCGGCGATGCAGGCGTTGATGAGTTTTGCGCCAGTTTGCTTAGCTGCGTAGATGGCAAAGATCGTACACATGCTCGACCAACTGTGGATGATGTCTGGCTTAAACCGTTTTGCAATATCGTTGATGCGAAACATCACGCGCGGATCTTTTTTTGGTTTTCTAACCAACTGATGTAGCGGAATGTCCAGGTCGTGAATTTCGGGATAGTGAATGCGGTCGGAGAGGATGATGAGTTCTACGACTACATCGTCTCGTCCGAGCAGGCCCTTTATGAGTTCTATGAGGCGGCGTTCTTTTCCGCCCCTGATGAGGCTGTCGTTTATTAGTAAAATTCTCATGTTCAGTTTTTGGCAGCTAATTAAGCTTGTACCTCTACAGCCGTTTTTCTTTTTTTACCAGCAAGACCTTCCAGAAAGCTTCTGAGGTTTTCACCGTAGTGCAAAAAGTTGAATTCCTTCAAACCTGTTTCTTTACCTTTTTGTCCGACTGCTTTTGCTTTCTCTGGATTGTCGATAATGTATTGCATCTTTTCCGTAAACTGATCTATTTCATATTTCTCCGCTACGAAGCCATTTTCCATGTCTTTGAAATAGTATTTCACTTCTCCAAAATTGGAAGAAATCATGGGTGCGCCGGAAGCGACATACTCCCCTATTTTGTGTGGAAAACGAGCAGCGTCTTGCAGCGTCGGTCGCATAGGAATCAGTAATCCAATAGCAGGAGCATATAAATCAGGAATTTTGTGATGCGGCACATTTTTGAAAACTTTCACTCGGTCGCCCTTCTTCATGTTTTTGATGTGGTTCATCAGACCTTCGTCGTCAGCTTTGGTTCCGCCACCTAGTGCCATGTGCAATTCTACGCGCGGATCATCTTTCAGATTATCAAAAGCAGTGAGTACAAAAATAATCAGTTCGCCATAATCCAATGCTCCGCAATAAGCAAAATAAGGATACTCCGGTTGCTTAGCTTCCACATCGAATTTATCAAAATCACAAAGGATAGGAATTTTAAACGTAGGTTTCGTCGGGGCTACTTTTTCAAAATTCTCAATCAAAACCTCACTGATCGGCAGAGCGCCATCCATAGAAGGAACCAGCCATTTATCGTAGAGGTAATCGTTTATTTTGTTTTTCAAGCCACGACGATGCTCTATTGCGGAAGCCCATTCAACATAATTGTAAGCGATTGGGAAACCTAACAGTTTAGAATAGATTCTGTAAAGTAGTACTTGCGTAAAATCGTAGCAAGAAATAATACCAGCATCCAGTTTTCCTTCGCGCTTTAGTTTTTTTAGGTATGACCACTCTTTGTAAGCACCGACAACTTTCTGCCAATTACGAGAGAGAAAACCCTGTGGTCGGTAGACTGTTCCTGAAGTGTATATGTAATCAATACCTTCAAAGTTTCCTTTGACTTTTACATCTACTGGTTTCTTTGGATCGAAAGAACCTTTACGATTGATGACGGTCACTTTTGCACCAGCTTTCATCAATGCTTTGCTAACCATAATCATCCGTTGGATCGCACCAAAACCGATGGGGAACGTCGTCTCTCCCAAGTAAACAACATGGAAGTCATTTTCTTTATTTGCCATAATAGTAAAGGCTTCTGTTTTTGTTAAAATATAATAACTGAGTCGCAGGAGGACTCAGCTTATGAAAAGATTTAACGGTGTCGGGTAGGAAAAGATACGAAGCGGAGGGTATATACTGTCTTAGTAATTCGCTCAGCATCGAATCAAAAGAGTTGCAAAAGTACAAACATTTTGATAAAGTGGGTTCCTATCCAAAGATACTGGGCATGGTAGTAAAAGGTAGATGAGTAAATAAGGTAGATGGGGGTTCCTTGCTATGTAAGTTGAATACAAAAATAAAGGACTCTATTCACCTTAACTACTTTATCGGCCTACTCTATACCCAACCCAAATAATGAAGAGTCATAAAGAACTATTAGATAATAATTAAGAAATGTGGATGAACGTTCTTTTTTTGTTTAACAATCTTTTTGTTGGAGTGCCCCATTTGCATACCTTCGTATCCTAACCCACCACCTAAATACTACTTGATATTTCTCTTAGGGCAGTAGATGCCTATCCTTTCAGAACCGTATTTATTAATAATCTAACTCAGTAACTTTAGTCTATTTCAATATTGTGATTGATTAGCTGTATTTGTCAATTTAAATTTTGCATAAACCCAGCTAGTTGTCATAAACAATATGATATTCTATTCTAATATAGATTGTAAACATGATCAGATTATTCATACATATATTACTTGAAATCAAATGAGATCAATTCTTACAAAAGAACTTAACTCATGAAAACATACTCATTAACAGCACTATTCTTATTCTTTGTTTGCAACCTTGCTTTTTCACAGGCAACGATAAATCGTGGTCCCTATCTACAAAAGGCAACCACTAGTAGCATTACAATTCAGTGGCGTACTGATGTCGCAACAGAGAGTGTTGTCTGGTATGGTTCGAGCCCAACGAATCTAAGTCAAAACGTCCAAAATGCTATTCCAGCAGAAGATCATCTGGTCACTATCAATGGACTTAACAATGCTTCTACATATTACTATGCGGTTGGTGATGAGAATGGACCATTGGCCGGAGGTAATGAATCTTTTTATTTTAAAACGAATCCAGCTATAGGGAGCAACACGCCTTTTTTAGCATGGGTGCAAGGAGATGCAGGAGTTGGCACACAAACTCAGAGAGATACTAGAGATGGTTTTTTAACTCACCTCGGAGGAAGTCCAAACGATATAGATCTTATGCTTATGCTCGGCGACAATGCTTATTCTGACGGAAAAGACAGTGAATATCAGGATGCACTTTTCAATGATATGTACGAAGACATCATGAACAAGGCAGTCTTGTATCCAACGCTTGGCAATCACGATTCTTACTCTACCGATTATGAGGATAGAACAGGACCTTTCTATGATATTTTCACCTTTCCAGTAAATGGAGAATCAGGAGGTAGTCCTTCTGGCACTGAGGCTTACTATTCTTATGACTATGCCAACACGCATTTTTTGGTTTTAAACTCTGAAGATGCGGATCGTAGTCCGAATGGCGAGATGGCGCAATGGATATTCGATGATCTTAGCAATACGCAGCAAGACTGGATCATTGCCTACTTTCATCACCCTATCTATTCTGGAGCGCATAACAATGAATCTGATGATGCCAATCATGAGAAAGATATGCGCGACAACATCTTACCTATTTTAGAATTATTCTATAGTGACTTAGGGCTGTATGGCCATACGCATAATTACCAGCGCTCT
>JBGCDT010000034.1:0-2866 GCA_045105695.1 Saprospiraceae bacterium
TGAGCTCAAAATATCAATCTATAGCTCGTCGTGAGTTGTAAGCCATCAACTTTTCTAAAAGCTGGTAATTCTGCGCCAATCGAGACTTGTAAATTTGGTAATAGTGAAATGGATTGGTTTACTAAAAAGTAAGACCACATACCCCCAGTATTTGGTGCCTCAAAACCATTTATCTGATCTGCTGAATAGTACCGGTATTGCATCCCAAGTGATGAACTTAAGAGCGTGTTTTTCAAAAAGAAATCTCTTCCAAATATTACGTCAGATTGCCAAATATTACCAAATTTATAGTCTTGACTATTATTGAATTGTTGACGGCTACTAACATAGCGATAGTTGACATTTGCAAAGAAATTGATCTTAGTAGAAAAGATGCCTAAAGAGTTAAACTGCAAAATACTCATGATATCCCAAGTACCAGATCCAGGCTGTAGGTCGGGGTGGAAATTAAGATTGCTAAACTCATCGACTCTGTCTGTTTTTCCATTAGGAAACTTAACTCCAGTTGCAAGAAATAATTGATTTCGTGTTTTTTTAAGAATAGCTACCTGTCCCAAGAGTGTAATATCACCTAGTCCCTGAGTCGTTCTGTCTGGGAAATTATTTTGTGGGATATTTTCAATTTGCTTCGTCCAAGGTATTAAGGCACCTATATTAATTCTGTCAGAGATGGAATAATCAACTCGGGCAAGAACAGAATGTGTAATTCGATTTCTATCTTCATTTGGTATCTTGTCCCCTTTATGAATTAAATCATCTAGGTAATTATAATCGTAATTCAGCCTTAAAAAAAGCTTACCTTTTTCAGATCCATTTAGATTTAAATGATTTGAAATTGGAGTACCTCCAGAGCAGCAGCCTTGGCTACTAACATTGGGTAAGTAATAAAAAAATAAAAGTACTAAATTGAATAGTTGTAGTTTTGAGCATGTCATATCAGTTGATTAAGTCTTTGAACTGATATACTTTCACATTACCATCAATGTTAACTCCGTATACTTTTTCTTTTAACGGCAGACGATCATCCGTATAGTCAACTGGATAAGATAAAACACCTTCCGTTTCGAGATAAGATTCGTAAGGATTAATTGTGTAGTCTTTACCAAATCCAGTGTCCGTTGTCAGTACCGCGGGCTCTTCATACATTGTTTTCCATAGGCCCCATCTGGCTTCAATTAATGGTATTTGCTTAAACTTTTCATTTACGAAGTTTCCTTTCACCGCAGTACCTTTCATTTGAGACCACAGGCTTTCACTTTCTCTGTCATAAACAATAACGTTACTATTATATAATAGGCCGGAGACTCCAAAGGTAGTTGGTGAACTACTGGCATCACGTTCCCAGGCAACAGAAGTAGCCGTAAGTGGGCAAAAGGAAACTGAAATATAAGTATCACCGATTTTATCATTAACGACTTCGTGCCAGTTGAGAATTCTATGTGGATAGAGTCTTAATTCATCATTCACCCAAACACCTATTACGACATCTTCATCATCCAAAAAGTATTCTCCTGTTTCAATAAACTCTCTGTTGTCATAGTTCTCAAAAACAGGCTCATCAATAGATGGTATAGCATCCTGCCCTAAAACAGCAATTACATTTGTTGTGGGAATAGTCCATTCGGGATCATTTATCTCAGGAACAAAGTTGACAGTAGGAGGCACCTCGCCATAAATCTCTGCACCTGGAAACATTGTAGACCAAGAGAACCATAAGCCAAAGTAGCTTTCAAGAATTTTCAATTGTTCTCCTTTGCGCGGTCCCTCTGTTGCTATTCCAAATATATTCCAAATATTGCCTTCATTGTCTTCCATTATGTTAGGTAGCTTAGCCCTCAGAAAAGTGAAATCAAGAACAGTCCCATCAGAAAGTGTTCTATGATAAGCTGTTGCAAAATTATGTCTTGACATTCCAACAACGACAATTGGATGATCTTGATACGTATCGTGTACTAAGCCAGAGTAAGTAGTGGTGGTAGAGGGGTTGTTGTTTGGAACAGTATCTTCTTCATCATTACCACAGGCTAAAATGAATAAGGTCAGCAGCAAAAGGGAATATTTTTTCATAATCTGATTTTTAACAAATGTAGTTTTAAGCAATCAAAAAAACTGTCGTAACAAAAACCTTATAAAAAAAAGGTTACCTCAAGTCAATGAGATAACCTTTTTTTATCTATATAGTTTAAGAACAGTTTTTAACAGATGACCCAAAATAGATCAGCTCTGTTCAAAAAACCAGTGCTTTAGTTCATGTCCCACCACATCTTAGTCATGATGTCGTTAGGGTTGCTTGCGCTAAATGAACTATTAGTTGATGTTTCAGATAAAGCGTATGGTAGACGAACAGGAATGTTGTCTTCAATAGCTGCTACAGGTACATCAAGTACAGGGAAGTCTAAACGTCTCCATTCAGCCCATGCCTGAGGTCCATTCATGTAGAAAGCTAACCATTTCTGAGTACCAATAGACTCTTTCCAGTTGGCAGCATCATAAGGATTAGCTGCTACATAAGCATCAATAGCTGTAGCATCAGATATACCCCAGTAGTTCATAGAAGCAGAAATTCCTGCAGCATAAGCAGCGGCAGCATCTCCTGAAATGATTCCTCTTTCAGCAGCTTCAGCAATTAAGAAACTTACTTCAGCATAGTCCATTAGGATAGCTGGAGCCGTAGCAGTACGGACTGTTGCAGATGGACGAGAGCAAGTTGGCTTAAGCTCAGTAGCTTCGTTATCTGTCAAACCAGAAGGCATACCTACGATTTCACCAGATGGATTAGGTGCAGCGTATGCAGCAAGTCTAGGATCACCAAAGTCATTCAATATTTCTACTAATTTAGTAGTTACACAGAAGTCATCACGGTTAT
>JBGCDT010000035.1:0-3134 GCA_045105695.1 Saprospiraceae bacterium
TCATCTGTGACCTGTCCAGTAAACTGCATTTCCTCTCCTTTTTTTATGGAGAAATTATTATTCAGTGGTTTTTCTAATGTGATCTCCGGAGCAGTTTGGTCAATGGGGTTATTGATTTTTAGAGCGAAGAAATTAGCGGCAGGATTGTCATTTCCGGATTTATCGATGACCTGTATTTGAAAATGATAATTGCCAGTGGTTACATTGAGTGGCACTTCCAAGGTCTCCAGAATCGGAGCAGAAGTTCCTTCAATATCTTGAATCTCAAGTACGGCCCAATCCGTCGTTAGGTTTGCTACATTCGGTACTGCTACAGAAGGGGCGCTCCCGCCTCCGTGGCCATGACAATCAAAGTTGTTGTGAATATCTATTTTGTATTGGGACAAATCAACATCATCCTTAAAGATGACATCGAAAGAAAGTTGATCTCCTCCCATGAGTTGGAAAACGGTTGGTTCTTCTGTCCCGCAAATATCGTCAGCTACAGGAGTCGGAGCAAAAGTAACCACTTCCATTTCAGGAGCAGTCAGATCAATATCATCATTACTGCAAGCAGCAAGACCAACCAAAGATAAAAAGAGAAAGAAAGAAAATATGTGCTTATTCATTATGTTAGAGTTTTAATGTTCTGCGATATTTATTTGACAAAATTCGTAGTCAGATAAGAAGATCTTTTTTTGAAATACTACTTTTGTGAAATGGTAAAAAGAATATTCATTTATTTATGTTTTCTACTGCTGTGTGTTCAAGCCTCGGGACAAATTTCGGGTATTGTACTTGATGAAAATAAAACACCACTGCCCAGTGTCAATGTTCTGCTTTTGCCAGATAGTCTTTTATCTGTTACGACAGTGGACGGACTTTTCTCTTTTGAAAATTTAGTAGATGGAAAATTTGAGTTGCAAATTTCTTTTCTCAGTTACGCCTCCGATACTATTTCAGTCAGAGTAAGAAACGGAAAATCCAAAAAGATACGTACCCGGCTACGACCATCGACCACGACACTTCAAATAGTTGAGGTGACAGATGAACATGCCAAGCAGGAAGAAACACTTCATACAGAACATGTTCACGAAGACTTTTTTCAAAAAAATCTGGAAGGCACTTTTGCTGCTTCCATCGAAAAGTTACCTGGCATCAGCGCCATCAATGTCGGAGTGGGCATTGCCAAGCCGGTCATCAGAGGACTCTCCGGCAATCGAATCATCGTCAACAATCAAGGGATAAAACAAGAAAGTCAACAATGGGGCAGCGACCATGGATTAGAGATCGACCAGTTCGATGTAGAACGTGTCGAAATCGTAAAAGGCCCTGGCTCTCTTCAATATGGCTCCGACGGTCTCGGAGGTGTCATCAACATTATGCCTGGGAAACTTTTACCTAAAAACACTTTGCGTGGCAGCATCCTCGGTGTCCACAAAACCAACAACGACCACTGGGGCGGCTCTGCAAAACTGGCCGTGAACCTGAACAACTGGTTCGTCAATGCTCGCTACAGCAGACAGGACTTTGCTGACTATCGCGTACCCGGCAACCTTTTTATCTACAATAGCTTCGAACTCCCCATCGTAAATGAACGACTAAAAAACACAGCAGGAGACGAAACCAATTTCAGTGTCTCTGCCGGAGTCAGTCGTCCTTGGGGAATCACCAGAGTACTCTTTAGCCACTATTCATTGGACGCAGGACTGTTCAGCGGAGCCGTTGGAATTCCGCGTTCTTACGCACTTACTCATGATGGCAACCATCGTGATATTGATGTTCCCAAACAAGCCGTGGATCACTATCGGGCTTCTATCAATCAGACCTTTTATTTTGGCGAAGACCACCTCACTTTTGATATTGGTTTTCAGCGCAATTTGCGTCAGGAGTTTTCTGAACCAGAGTTCCATAGTATTCCTTTGTCACAGTTGGAAGATCCAAACGAAAAATTAGCCATCGAACTTGAACTTCAAACCCTCAGTATTGCCACGCATTACGAACATCGTTTTTCTTCGGATTGGAAAAATGTCTACGGTGCTAATGTGCAATGGCAAGACAACCAAAGAGGCGGCTTCGAATATTTACTGCCAGACTTCCGCACTTTTCGAGGTGGCTTTTTTACCATTTCTGAAAAAGAACTGCGCTCAAATTGGTTGCTTAATGGCGGTCTTCGTTTAGACCTGGGGCAGAACAATTCTGATTTCTTTCGTCAGTTCGTTTGGGATAGTAATGAAACAATTATCGACTCGCTGATCTCTCCCGCAACAGACGATTTATTTTTTAACTGGTCTGCTTCGCTCGGAAGTAATTTAACTTTGGCAGATGAAAAATGGATACTCAAAGCCAATATTGGAAAAAGCTTTCGGGTTCCTTATCCTGCCGAAACGGTTTCTAATGGAATTCATCATGGTACCTTTCGACATGAAGTTGGTACACCTGATTTAACATCAGAACATGGCTATCAACTGGACCTGAGCGCAGATTGGGACTATGGAAAATTCAGAGGCGGCTTCGCTACCTATTTTAATTATTTCGATAATTACATCTATCTCGGTCCTACCTTTCCAGCGCGTTTTTCACCTTTACCAGAAGCTGGACAAATTTTCCAATACAGACAGGATGATGCTATTTATACTGGATTTGAATTTCAGTGGACTTGGGATTTTCTGTCTTTTCTTAGTCTGGAACAAGCTGTTGATTTTGTACAGAGCTATAATCCAAAAACCAACCTCGCGCTTCCATTTACACCACAACCAGCGATCCGTACCGACCTTCGTTTTTCTTTATCAGAAAAAAGATGGCTGGAAGATTTTTATCTGGAACTCAGTCATCAATATCACTTTGCTGCTGAGGGACAATTACGGGTTGATCGCTCAGAACTAACTACACCTGCTTATCAACTCTGGGGATTTAAAATTGGCGCTGATCTAATGTTCGGCGGTCAGGAAATTCAAATCAACTGCCAGCTACAAAATATTTTCAACACCACTTACCTTGCTCACCTGAGTCGTTATCGCTTGATAAATGTTCCCGAACAGGGGCGCAACATTGTGCTAAACGTGAAAGTGCCTTTCGGATTCGATTGGTAAAAGAGGTTAGTAAGGTGGGTAAGGTAGATGGGGTAGATAAGGTGGATTAGGTTTCTCTTTATT
>JBGCDT010000036.1:0-30684 GCA_045105695.1 Saprospiraceae bacterium
GAAGCGATAATAGGATCGTAGGCATGACCTTTTGCTCTGTTGCGAATAAACTGATGAATGATCTCCGCTTCGATTTCGTATTCCATGACGTCAGGTTGTACGAATTCCAGTACTCGTTTGAACGCGATATTAGTAATGTCAATCGAACGCTGGATGAGTGCAACCTCATGCGAAGACTTTACCATTGCCATCTTTTTCAAAATGGGTTGAGCACGCAGATAATTATGAACGGGGTATCGCTCCATCAGCTGTTTCGCAAAACGAATATCTCTGGAAACAACTTCAGAACGGAAGCTGTCATTTTCGTTCGTATTGATGTAAATATTTTCTTATAGGAGGATCAGTTCATTTAAAATACGATCCATTTCGTCCAGCCAATATACTTTCTGAATACCAGAAGTAATGGTCACTTCCGTCTTAGTATATTTATGTCCTTCCCATCTGGCGATGAACTCATTGGTCTTCCGAATGAACAAAACCTCTCGCATCGTTTCTTTTACGCAGTCGGGATATAGCACAAGTACCGTTTCCTCCTGATCGATCCCGCACAAAGCGAATAGCCCCGTGTTCTGCCGAAAGGGAAAGAAGGTGTCACCGCTTCTCGGCATGTGATCGTTAGAATTGAAAATGGCTATGGCGTTCGGTTTCATTGCGCTGGTAAAGCGCTGTCTGTTTTCTCGAAAGAGCGCAGGATTGATGGGCTGATATTTCATAGGGGGAGTGGAGTAGTGGTTTTTTAATTCTTGAATTTTGAATGGAGAAATGTTGAGTTTTTGAATGATGGAATTTTGAATGATGGAATGGCCCTTAGTTCGTGGGCTCCGCAGATTACTACGATCGAAAGAACATTCATTCAAAATTCATCCATTCAATCCTTAAAACTAAATCTAAGAATATTCCTCGTCAATATCATTCAAAGCCCTTTCATCTACTTGAGGAAACCAGCCATTCAACTTTTCTCTGGCTTGCTCTTTTACAGCATCATTAATATGACCAGAAACAATAACCAAGGCAAAAGCCAAGACACCAGCATCATCCGTATAACCAAGAATCGGCGATAAATCCGGAAGGGCATCAATAGGAGAAATCAAGTAACCCAGTGCTCCCAACATGATGTGTTTAGCCCAGCCCGGTGTTTCCTTTCTGCGATAAGCATAGAAAAGCAGTAAGGCCATATAGATGGTTTTGCTACCTGCTTGCTGCGCATACTTTTTGATCTTTTGCCAAAAGCGATTTTCAGAAAAGAATTTTTTATAAGGATTCAGATTGTTTTTCATAGAAAGTATAACGAATAAAATTTAAAAATAGTTGACCACCAAAAAGCAAGGGATCTACATCTAAGATACAAAAGAGTTTGTGTAAACAGACTCCGTCGTCGAAATAGAATAAGTGCTTTTAAGCTTTCGCAAAATAATAAAGCGAGGAATAAAGGGCCATTCTGCTCTACTTAATCCAATAGAATTTCGACGATATGAAAAAAACGAAAAGACGCCCACCCTCCGAAATCAATGCTGGCTCTATGGCTGACATTGCGTTTTTATTACTCATTTTCTTTTTAGTGGTTACGACTATTACAGAAGATAAAGGAATATTGGTAAGGCTTCCGCCTTGGTCAGATATTCCACCTCCAAAAGGTGTTGTCAGTGACAGAAATTTGTTAGCTATAAATATTAATGCCAACGGGCTGCTACTGATAGAAAAAGAAGAATCTAATATATCTGACCTTAGGGGAATTGCAAAGGAGTTTATCACAAATCCTCAGCAACGGCCCGATTTACCATCCAGTCCTAAAAAGGCCGTCATCTCTCTCCGCAACGACAGAGGCACACCCTACCGATCATACCTTTCTGTCTACAACGAAATCAAAGGTGCATACAACGAAGTGTGGACCGAGCAAGCACAACTAAAATTCCAAAGACCTTACGAAGAACTTCTCATTTCGCAGCAGCGAGAAATCCGAAGTCAGTGGCCACAGGTCATTTCTGAGGCGGAACCAACGAACTTTCAATAACTGCGGGAAAGCTCGCGGTGCAACTTCAAGGTTGCGCTGCGAGTTCTTTCCATCTTCAGAACATCAAAAACTATGATCAAAAGAAACAAAAAATCCGCCCGACCAAAAATCAATACTTCTGCATTGCCAGACATCATCTTTATGTTGCTCTTCTTTTTTATGGTGGTAACGGTGCTTCGTCAGGAAAAGAAGTTGTTGAAAGTTCAACTGCCGGAAGCTACTGATATTACGAAGCTGTACAATCGTTCGGCCATCCAGTATATTTATATCGGAAAGCCAGTTGATACCCAAAATGGTACGGTAGAACGCGTACAAATAAACGATGCTTTTATTCCTGTAAATAAATTAGAAGCAGCCGTTCGAACTTTAAAAACCAATAGTACTGAGCGCATTAAATCAGACTGGATCAATTCGCTGAAAGTGGATAGGGAAGTCCCGATGGGTATTGTCTCTGATGTGAAAACGGCTTTGCGTAGGGCGGAGCAGCTGAAGCTGAATTATGAAGTTATTGCAGAAGTGGAGTGAATTTGAAATTTAGGTAGAAGAGGGAAGGGAAGGGTGGAAGATGGTAGAAGAGGGCTTTTCAGAAGTCGTAGTGCGACGTACTTTTTAGGAGGAAGCGGTTGCTTGCGAAACAGCTTTGCGCCTGCCTTATCGGTCTCGCAAAGCTTTAAAAGTATAGTCCCGCTCTCCAAAGTACTCCAAGGTCTTTGGCAACACTTCGTATAATCGCTTCTTCGCTTTCAAGCTGTCATGAAAAACGATTATAGAACCTGGTTCAGTGTTTTTTTGCACATTCTCCCAGCACTGACTTCCACTGATATTAGTATCAAAATCTCCACTCAGTACATCCCACATTACAACAGTATAGTCCTTCCAAAGCTGTTTGGATTGAGAAGGTCGCAATCTGCCGTAAGGAGGGCGAAATAATTTAGAATCTACGTGACGTGTACACGTTGTTATATTTTCTAAGTATTTTTTAGTTTTAGTTGTCCAACCGTTTAGGTGGTTGTGGGTGTGGTTGCCGACGGTGTGATTGCGTTTTAGAATCTCCTGATAAATTTCTGGATGCTTTGCCACATTATCGCCTACGCAAAAAAAGGTGGCTTTAGCATTGTGTTTTTCTAACTGATCCAAGACCCAAGGAGTCACCTCAGGTATCGGTCCGTCATCAAAGGTTAGATACAGCATCTTCTCTTCCGTTTGCTTTCGCCAAAGGAACTTTGGAAAACATTTTTGAATTATACTGGGTGTTTTAACTAAATACATTTAATGCTGTTAGAATATTTCTAAATTTGCAATCCCATTCAACTGGGAACAAACTCAAAATAACAAACAACCATTATAATAATGAAAGATTTCCGAGTAAGATTTGCGCCAAGCCCAACAGGTGCCCTACACATTGGAGGGGTAAGAACGGCTTTGTTTAATTATTTATTAGCTAAAAAAAGGAATGGAACATTCATCCTTCGGATTGAAGATACGGACCAAAAAAGATATGTACCTGGTGCAGAGCAGTATATCATGGAAGCCTTGGAATGGTGTGGCATCATGCCCACAGAAGGCCCTGGCCTTGGAGGAGACTATGGTCCTTACCGACAATCAGAAAGGAAAGATATGTATCAGGAGTTTGCACAAAAACTCATTGATGATGGTAATGCCTACTATGCTTTTGATACCGCAGATGAGTTGGAAGCCATGCGCGAACGATTGAAAGAAGGAGGAGGACATTCTCAGGCGTATGATTCTGCTTCAAGAGGGAGTATGAAAAATAGCCTTACGCTTTCTGAGGAAGAGGTGCAGCAGCGATTGGACAGTGGTGATCCTTACGTTATTCGCATCAAAGTACTCCCTGGCGAAGACGTTCTTGTCAATGACCAAATCAAAGGACAGGTCAAATTCGACAGTGGTCTGCTCGATGATAAAGTGATGATGAAAAGCGATGGAATGCCTACGTATCATTTAGCGAATATTGTAGATGATCACTCGATGAAAATCTCTCACGTTATCAGAGGAGAGGAGTGGTTGCCGAGTACGGCCCACCACGTGTTGTTGTACAGAGCCTTTGGTTGGGAGCCGCCAGTGTTTGCTCACCTGCCATTGATTATGAAACCAAATGGCAAAGGAAAACTAAGCAAGCGCGATGGTAAGAAACTAGGAATCCCCGTCTTTCCACTAAAGTGGGATAGCGAAAATCCAGAAGATTCTTTCACTGGTTTCAGAGAATTTGGATTTGATCCCAAAGCGGTCATTAACTTTTTAGCATTTTTAGGATGGAATCCGGGAACTGAGCAGGAGCTTTTTTCGTTGGAAGAATTATGCGAAGCATTTTCCTTTGATAAGATTGGAAGTTCCGGCGCTCGGTTTGATTTTGAAAAGGCTCAATGGTATAATAAGGAGTACATCAAAGCCACAGCTAACAATACACTTGCAGAAAAGGTGGCAACCTTATTACCTGCTGAAAAAGTAGAGGAATTTGGAATGGATTACATCGCAGCTTTTTGTGGATTGATGAAAGAGCGAGTAACTTATTACGCAGATTTTTTAGAAATGGGTTACTACTTTTTCGAGCCGGTAAAAGCTTACGATGAAAAGATGATTCGTAAAAAATGGAAGTTGGAAAAACGGCCTGCGTTCAATGCACTGCTTGATCATTTGCAAAACCAAAATCCATTTAATGCAGAAAGCATAGAAGCAGGTTTGGAAACATTCAAAGAAGAACAGGAAGTGGGTAATGGACAGTTGTTTCCTGCGCTCCGATTAGGCTTAGCGGGTACGATGAAGGGGGCTCCTGTTTATGATATGATGGAGCTTTTGGGTAAAGAAAAAGTCATCGAAAGGCTGAGAACCAGTTTCGATTATTTTGATAAGAAGAAGGAGGAAGCGACGGAGGGGTAGGGACGAAAGGGTAGAAGAGGGAGAGAGGTTGAAGAGGGTTTTCTTCTGGACTCTTTTTTATGATTTTTTATTTGCTCTAAAATTCTAAGGAAGCAGAGGGCTCTCATTCTATTACAAACTGAGCGAAATCCTCTTCTACCCGTCACCCTCTACAACCTTTTTAAAAACAAACAACAATGGCAAAGAAGACAAACAACAAATCCGAAAAGAATCCAAAAGTACATGACGAGCTGGATGGCTTTAACATGAAGATCAACTCTTTTGGTGAAATCACTTCTAACTTTGAGGTTGATAAAATTAATGCTTTCTTGGATGAAAATGTGAAGGACAAGAAGTTTGTGGAGCGAGAAGAATCTCAGTCGAAAGGGGAGGAAGAGTAGTTGTTCTTAGAAATAGGCTAAGAGGTAGGAGAGGGTTCTCCTTTTGTTGCGGATTGAGAAAAATCCTCTTCTACTTGTCTCTCTGCAATCCCTTTTTCATCCTTCAAAGAAACCGATCTTATAGCACAAAATCAGAAATAGTTCCTCTTATAATCTCACTACAGAATTCCGTTTTTTATGACTTGCTGGGTGTTGAATCTCCACTTTACCAGCCACACATCTTATTATTTTTAATATTTATAATAAATACAGAACTTTTGCGCCCTTCACCCGTAACTTAGGACGTCAGTGTAGACCCACGAATATTTTGAATTTAGAGAGAAGAATCGATATAGACGTGTAATGCACAGATAAACAGAAAGTACGGATTTAAGTTAAAATTTGTTCGAAGGGAACAGAATCGAGGAATTTTCGGATTACTCTTTTTGTTTTCTAAGATTATTGTCTCACTTTTGAGCGAACATTCTTAGAAACCGATTCCCATAGGGAGTTCAATACAACGTATTAATGAATCCCAAGAACAATCTAAAGCCCCGGCTTTGCAGGTATCCCAATACAGAATACTGCATTCAGCCAACCGTCTTTCCTAACTATATATTCTATGTAAATGTTCCTAGCTGGTTTTATAATAAACCTAAAGCTAACATTGGATATTTGACCACTTACAGAAATGATCTGAAATTACTCAGCTCTTTCTTTCGATCTTTTATCAATCGAATAGAAGTCTGTGTGGTGTTAGATTTTCTAACTTTTAACTTACAATTTTCTTTAGCTGATAACAATTAGCGTAAGCTTTCCGTATGGAATCTTACTGTGTTTGGTAGTGATTCAATGGACTCGAAACGAAATAGCTATCAAATTTTCATTTGAATGTAAACTCAATTATTTTTTTCATAATACAGGGAGTAACCGATTTTTATACTCATTTACCTTTTAGCTACTCCAGACTTATTAATTAATTTGAAAAACATGGAAAACCGATTACCTATCCTTCAACGGCTCTCGTTGATCTTTCTTGGTTTATTCGCTTTTTGTAATCTTTCTACCGCACAGGTGGATTTGACCTTTGAATACAGCGGACCCGATACCATTTTTGTAGGGAACAATTGTACTGCACCTCTCGATTGGGGAGCCCCGAATAGTGTGGATTTTGTATGTAACACAGTAGGTTGTGTTATTGATACAGTCCAACTACTTTTTATTAGTGGTGGATATGTAGAAGGGGATCTAGTCACTGGAGGAGAAGAAGTATTCATTACTTACAATGTAGAATATACCATCAACGGCCAACCTGGAGATCTCTCTGTGACCTTTAGTATTGAATTCATCGATAACATAGCTCCGGTTTTCGACCCGTTGACATTACCTCCTTCTGATAATTTCGGATGTTTAGGATCTGTTCCTCCTGCAGTTGACCCAACGGCTACTGACAACTGTCCTTCCCCTGGAGGTGGCAGTACTGGAGTAACGGTCGTCTATGATGGTCAGACCGCACCACCAATAAACTGTAACGGAGGTACCTTCACCAGAACCTGGACAGCAACTGATGATTTTGGTAATCAAACAACTTATTCTCAAGACATTACTGTAGGAGCAGACAACACTGATCCAGTCATCACTGTATTTCCTACAGATGCTACTGAGGATTGCGATGTAGCAGATTACCAAGCATGGATAGCAGCACAACGAGCAGCTTTTGACGCTACAGATAATGGCTGTGGTTTATTGTCATTAGAGGATGATGCGCCAGCTGACTATGATGAAGATTGTAGTGTCTTAGATGTGACTTTTACTGCGACAGATAGTTGTACCAACAGCGTCTCTGTAACGGTGAGTTATGCTATGGTCGACAATAACGATCCGGTAATAACTCCACCAGCAAATACAAATATTACTTTAGAATGTGATGGCATACCAAGTGATCCAACAACACAAATTCTAAACTGGCAAGACAACTTAACAGTCAATGATAACTGTACAGCATCAGATGATATCGTCTGGACAAATGACTTTACAGATTTGACTGGGGGTTGTGGTGGCAATACCGGAACAGCTACTGTACAATATACTGCAATGGACTTATGTGGTAATACAGATCAAGTTACCATTTCCTTCACGGTAAATGATTCCAATGATCCAGACATTATTACTGGAGCTGTGGATACAACAGTTATTTGCGACGGTGCAGGTAATACCGCTGAACTTATGGATTGGCTGAACAATAGAGGATATGCAGATGCTATGGATTTCTGTACAGATGATGATGACATAACACTTACTTTAGAGATGGGAGGTAATGTACAATCGAATGCAATGGTTCAAGACTCCCTGAATGCTCAATTAGCAACTGATTGCGGTGCAACAGTAACGGTGCGGTTTGCTTTCACTGACCTTTGTGGAAACACTTCTGCAACGGTTGGAGACTTTGTAGTCTTAGATACGATTGCTCCTACGATTACCACTCCTGCGATGCAAGCCATTGTAGAATGTGATAACCCAAGCATCACTTTTGTTGACTGGCTCAACACAAGAGGAGGGGCTATGGCAACTGACGTTTGTACATCGATTGATAACACTCCAACTTCAACGGACTGGTCTTCCAATATTACTTCAGACGTACCTGGTCCATGTTTTAATGAAAGAACTAGAACTGTTGAATTTACAGTGACCGATCAATGTGGTCTTTCCTCAACAACAACTGCTTCTTACATCGTCGAAGACAATGGTTCACCGACGATCAGTCCAACAGCTACCAATCTTTCTGAAGAGTGTGGAGGAGGAAATGACCAGGCGATTTTGAACGCATGGATAAATAACTTCGGTGGAGCAATGGCTTCTGATGTTTGTTCTGATATTGAGTGGAGTGAATTCGCTTATACTTCTTCTACAGGAGATGTAGGAGCAGCTATTGCTTTCGGCGATGTAGCGAACTATCCAACTATTTTAGCAAATGATTGCGACTGGTCTGTAGAGGTAACCTTTACGGTAATGGATTCTTGTGCTAACGAGTCTACTACGATGGCTACGTTTAGTATTACAGATACAACACCTCCTGTATTAAGCGGAACGACTCCAGCAAACGATACTATTACTTTGGATTGCGACGCGCAGATTCCAGGTTTCCCAAATATAGTAGCTAATGATAATTGTGGAGCGGCCAATGTAGTTATTACAGTTGACTCTGTAGAAGCTCAGTTGTCTTGCCAATACAATTTCGTAAGAATAAGAACCTGGATAGGAACCGATGATTGCGGAAACACTGGATCGATTTCTCAAGTATTGATCGTTCAGGATACAACCAAACCATTTCTATCTGGTTTGCCTGCTGATATGATGGTGAGTTGTGATGCGGTACCAACTGCACCTCAATTAGGAATAGATTATACCGCTAATGATAATTGCGATACCAATATAGATGCAGGTGTCGGGTTCAATCAAATTAGTACTCAAGGAACGGATACAGACGATTGTGATTTTTATAATTATACCATTACAAGAGAATGGACGGTAACTGATGTTTGTGGAAACTCACAAAGCTACACTCAGGTAATAACCGTAGTGGACAATGCTATTCCAACATTCACAGTACCTGCTGATACTATTATTGATTGTCAGGTGAGTACTGCTCCTGCGAGTACTGGAAGTCCAACAGATGTTTTGGATGTTTGCGATGATGATCCTGAAGTGACAAGTACGGATATTATTATTAATCCTCCGGGTTCTTGCTCGAATGAATTTGTGATCCAGCGTACCTGGATGGTAGAAGATGCTTGTGGAAATATGGCTGTTGCTCAAATGCAAACGATTACAGTTCAGGATACACTTGGTCCAAATATTACGATGCAGGCTATCAATGTAGATTTAGATTGTTCTTTAGAATCGACTGCTCAAGATAGTTTTATAAACTGGGTAGCTGCTAATGGAAATGCACTTGCAGAAGATTTATGTACGCCAGATGATAGTTTGACATGGTTCGCAGCAGTGCCAGGTTCTTATGATCTTAACGATCCTTTGACGTGGCCGGGGACTGCTCCAGGAGGGCTTACTTCGGCAACTTGTCCATCTCCAACCCCAGGAGTTTATCGATCAGAAACGGTAGATTTCGTTGTTTATGATAAATGTGAAAATGCAAATCTGACTTCAGGAACTTTCAACATAACTGATACGGAAGAGCCAGTATTCGACTCTTGTCCATCAGACGAAACAGTAGATAATGATCCAGGTGAATGTTTTGCGCTTTATACATTGCCTACACCAATCATCTCTGATGGTTGTAATGATGCGGCCATGTACAGTTTTACAGATACAGAAGCGATAGCATCTTCCAACCCTGGAGATGATGAGACCATTGTGAATACAGTGACATTACAATTCAACGGGTTGCCAACTGCTCCTGTGGTTGCTACTGGAATGGTTGCATTAGAATTAGACTTTACGCAGTTAGATGGAGAGGAGCCTTCTGAGTTTTTTAATGTTATAGGAGATGACGGTTCACCAGTCGGTGTAACAACTAATACGGCTACTCAGTGTGGAGATGTAACGACGACGATCATGATTCCAGCAGCAACATTTAACGCGTGGGCAAGTGATGGTCAGGTAGAAATTACTTTGGTGCCAAATATCCCTACAGGTCAACCTGGTATTTTTGGAATCAATGACATTTGTCCTGATGGTTCTGGAACAGGTGGAGGAACTTCTGTAACTGCCTCAATAACCTACATGGCAAATAATCCAAATGGTTTGGTTTTCCAATACGGAATCAATGGAGATCCGTTAGTTACTGTTGACCCTATTATGTCAACGGTGGTTACTTTGCCAACTGGAGATAACTTGATTACTTATTATGCAACAGACTGTGCAGGTAATACTGGAACTTGCGACTTTACGATAACTGTAGAAGACACAGAGTTGCCAGTCATTAACTGCCCTGCAGATGTAGACTATTATCTATTGCCAGGTGATGACTGTGGCGATATTGACTTGGTATTGGAAATTCCTACAAGCGTTACAGATAATTGCCCTTTTGATGTAAACTCACAAACACAACCTGGTAGTAACAGTGATGCTCTACTGACATTCACTTACAATCCAAACTACTTGGAATATGTAGCGGATGATAAAGACTTTACTTTTGTAGGAGTTGCTTCTAATGCAGTTGGTTCAACTGCTACTTTTACAGTAACTATAACTGGGGATGCGGATGATGCAGAAGAGTTCTTTACGATTTTTGATGAAGATGGAAATATACTTGGAACGACGGAAGTAGGTCAGCCGAACGTAACCGTTACGCCAGCTGCTTGTCCAACACCAGGAACTACAGTCGCAGTCTTTGAAGTACCTGTTGCTACGTTTAATACATGGGCAGCAGACGGCACTATAGATGTCACTGCAGTTTCTAACAATACATTTGCAGCTCCGCCATCAGGAGGAGCAGATGACGGAATCAACCCATCTTGTGCACCATTTCCAAACGGAACAGCTGACGGAACTACCGATAATATCAGTACCATCTTCATAGAATTAGAATATCAATTTACTGATTTATTCTATTCTACAACTGGTGTAACAGAAACACCTACAACACAACTTTTACCTCCAGCAATAGCACCTACAGTTACTTTTGATCTTGGACAGACAGAGGTTACTTATACGGTAGAAGACAATGCAGGAAACGAAGCATCTTGTACATTCAATGTAAATATTCTGGATACAATTCCTCCAGTTGCGATTTGTGAGCCTACAACGATTTTTGTAAGCCCATCGGGTGTTGAAGATTACATCTTGGAGCCAGACGAAATCGATGATAATAGTTTTGATACCAATTGTGATATCGTAAGTTACTCGGTTACACCAAATGTTTTTACTTGTCTACAAGACCAAGATGTTGTAAACGTAACCTTAGTCGTAGAAGATGAAAGTGGAAATCTGGATTCTTGTACAACAATTGTTAGTGTGTCGATGGAATTACCAGAACCTGAATATGCCATTGGACTTTGTGGAGATGACGACCTGAGTTTATTCGCGAATGCCCCTTGGGCACCAGGTGGCACCTTGTATACCTACACTTGGAGAAATCCAGATGGTGTTATTATTTCTACTGAAGAAGATCCAGTGATCACTGGTGTAGATGCATCAGACTCTGGTCCATATACGGTAGAGATAGAAGGGCTCACTGGTTGTACAGCAATAGGTGTTGTAAATGTTATCATCAGTAGTTCTCCAAATGTTCCATTACTAGAAGTAAATGCGAATGCAGTTTGTGAAAATGATGATATCATTCTGAGTACTCAATCTTTCTCTGGAAATAATGTGACCTACAACTGGTACAGCGGCATCCCACCAAATGGAACATTGATAACAGCTACGGCAGTTCCAGTATTTACAATTCAAGCACCTTTGACAATTGGTAGTGAATCTTACTATGTAGTAGTTGAATTGGATGGTTGTACTTCTGACCCTTCAGACTTTGAAACGATAACAGTTTCTCCATCACCTATCGCAACGACTAATGATGCAGTGATTAATATTTGTGAGGGAGAAAGCATCGTCTTAGGAACAAGCGTTGCAGGTGCAGGATTCACTTACAGTTGGACCGGACCTGATGGTTATAATCAGACTTCTCAAAATCCATCTGTAATCAATAATGCAAGCCTAAATGCAGCAGGTACTTATAATCTGATTGTAACAGTTAATGGATGTGAATCTAACATTGCCACTACAACAGTTAATATTACACCTACACCTCCACAGCCAATTATTTCTACTTCGGGTGTGGCTTGTTTGGGTGATAATATTATATTGACAACAAATAATACAACAGCAAATACTTATACTTGGATCGCACCTGATTTCTCAGAAACAGTAACTGCGACGAATTCATTGACGCTAACGAATGTAACAACATTGCAGTCGGGCAATTGGAGCTTGTTTGTAACAACCAACGGTTGTAGCTCCGAAACTTCTGCTCCAGTATCTGTATTCGTAGAACCTACTTTAACGGTCGTTGCTTCTAACGACGGACCAATTTGTGAAGGTGGTGATGTGTCTCTTTTAGTAAACAGTATTCCTGGAGCGACCTACGTATGGTCTGGTCCAGCAGGATTCAACTCTGCTACACAAAATCCAATTACAACAGCTGTAGCTGGAATGTATTCAGTGACAGTGACTTCATCAACAGGTTGTTCTAACACTGCTACTACGTCTGTGGCGGTTAGTGAAGCACCAACGATTACGGCACTAAGTAATACCGGCGCACCTTGCGTGACTGGAGCAGATGATATATCATTGGTTCCAACCTTGTTCCCACCAGATGATGGAACATATACTTACTTGTGGGATGGACCAAATGATTTCATTTCTACAGACGTAAGTCCATTGTTACCAAATGGTACTTCTGAAGACAACGGCTCTTATGTACTGCAAGTAACGAATGGTGCAGGTTGTGTCTCTAATGTTGCTACTACAGTCGTAAATGTTTCTGACGCACCGAGTGCTCCATCTCTAGTAGGACCAACTGGCCTTTGTGAAGGTGGAACAATTACGATCACAACGCCTGCTGAAGTTGGATCTTCAGTAACTTATACCTGGATGACTCCACTAGGAACAATTACGACAAGTTTACCATCATTGACAATACCGAATGCGATGGCAAATAGTAGTGGTATCTATACCGCTTTGGTAACCGTCGACGGATGTACTTCTCTAATTTCAAACGAATTGACGATTGTCGTTGGAGCGGTGCCACCAACTCCTGTTGTTGTTACCAATAGCCCTGTATGTGAAGGAGAGACTATCACTTTCATGACAGACTTTATCCCTGGTGCAGAGTATACTTGGACAGGACCTGGAAACTTTGAATCCAACTTGCACAACCCAGAAATTTTTGATGCAAATGAAGATAACGAAGGAACTTACCAAGTACAAGTTGTCATTAGTGGCTGTCCTTCTATATTCTCTGTTCCAGTAAACGTAGAAGTGAACGAATCACCATCTTCAGCTATCGCTGTCAACAATGGTCCGATTTGTATTGACGATACTGGTGCAGCTTTGACCCTAACTGTAACAACAGCTACAGCAGTGCCAGGAGCTTCTTACTCTTGGTTTGATGTACAAACGGGCGACTTAGTCGCTGGACCAACATCTTCATTAAATGCAACTATAGTTGACTTTACGAATTTTGCTGATGGACTTTATGACTTCTATGTGGTTACTTCTTTAAATGGTTGTAACTCCGTGAACTCTATACCGACTACAGTTGAACTGAATTCTATTCCTAATAATGAAGCATTTGCAGGAGCTGATGTAACGATCTGTGAAGGCCAATCGGTTTCGCTTAGTGCAACTGCACCTACAGTAGGAAGTGGAAACTGGATTCAATTGAGTGGGCCAACAGTAACGATCGTTAATCCAAATTCACCAACGACTCCGTTAAGTGGTTTGACGGCTAACAATGCGTACACGTTCCTCTGGACATTGTCTAATGGAGCTTGTGGAGATTACGATTCTGACGAAGTAGTTGTGACGGTAAGCGAAGGTTCGGAAGCTGCTGTGGCAGGCCCTGACCAAGAGCTTTGTAATCAAACGACAGCTACACTTTCTGCAACCGCAGCAGGGGGCGGAGGTGTCACAGGCGTTTGGACACAGACTGCTACGCAAGCTGCATTAGGAGTTATCATTACTGATCCTTCTAATCCTAATACTACTATTACAGGAATGGAACCTGGAAACAATTACAGTTTCATCTGGAGCTTGAGTACTGTTGGTTGTGGCGAAATATCTGCTGACCAAATTAATATTCAAATTGAAGAAAGCAACGTTGTCGCTGATGCAGGACTAGATATTGCTGATTGTGGAAATGGAACCATAGAGCTGGAAGCTTCTGCTACTAGCTCAGGTATAGGAACCTGGTCAACGACAGACAATGATGTAGAGATTTCGGATCCAAATAGCAGAGAGACAGAAGTAACTGGTCTGACAACAGGTATTTACACTTTTGTTTACACGCTAGATAATGGTGCTTGTGGTACAACAACAGATTCTATTGAGGTAGAATATGAAGCTGCGCCGATAGCAGTCAATGATGACCTTATTGTAATGTTCGGTGGAGAGAATACTATCGACGTAACGGTTAATGATAACATCGCCGGAGACTTTACAGTAGCCTTGACTACGAATCCTAGAAACGGAGATGTAACTAGTCCTAGCGAAGGAGAATTCAATTACCTATCGACCAGCCTTTTTGCGGGTATAGATAGCTTCACTTATGAAATTTGTTCTGCGGTTTGTCCAACAGAATGCTCTACGGCAACGGTTAGGGTTATAGTAGGAGATGATGCAGAATGTGAAGTACCTACGATCTTCACTCCTAATGATGATGGAGTAAATGATGTTTTCTTCGTGCCTTGTTTGGCGAGTGAAGATTTCCCTGGAAACGTAGTAACCATATTCAATCAGTGGGGAGACAGAGTCTATAGAGCAACTCCTTATCAGAACAATTGGCAAGGAACTTATGACGGCCAGGACTTACCGGTAGGAACCTACTTCTTTGTGATTGAGTTTGGAAACGGAGAATCCATACAATCTGGTTTCTTAGTATTGGAAAGATAATTTAAAGTATAGAATGAATAGGGTTTATTATCCATGTTGATATAAGACTTTGTTCGTTCTATACTCTTTTGAAAAAATACATAGCCCTATTTCAATTGATTTAAAAACCGATTATCAAGTATTATTGAAAATAAATATGTTATGAAAAAAATAAGTACAATACTGGTGCTGACGTTGATCGCCCTCACTGGTTATGCTCAACAAGAGCAGCAGTATACGCAGTTTGTATACAACAAATTAAATTTGAATCCAGGCTATGCAGGTTCTCATGAATCGGCTTGTTTGACAGGATTCTATCGTAACCAATGGGTCGGTCTGGAAGGAGCACCAGTTACGATGGGATTGAGTTTCGATATGCCACTTTTGAATAAGCGAGTAGGAGTGGGGATGAACATCGTTCGAAATAGTATTGGTATTTCTGAGAGTTGGACAATTGATGGCGTTTACTCTTACCGAATTCCACTCGGTCGTGGAACGATGAGTCTTGGAGTACAAGGTTCTGTTCGTTACTACGGAAATGATTTTGACGATGATCGGTTACAGTCTAGTCAACCTCTTGGGATTGATGGCGGCGTACCTGATGGAGAGCAGAGTAAGTATGTACCAAACTTTGGCGCAGGTCTTTACTACTCCTCTGACAAATTTTACTTTGGTGTTTCTGCCCCAAGAATTCTGACGAACAATATTGATTTCGATGATATCGATAATACGGTTACAGGAAGTGAGGTGACTCACCTTTTCGGAATGGTAGGGGTGATATTGAAAATCAACGAAGTTATTAAATACCAACCACAGGCATTATTGAAGTACGCTGATAATTCACCTTTTGATGTGGAACTAAACAACAGCTTTATATTCAATGATAAATTTACGGCTGGAATTACATACAGAGCGGGAGGTGGAAAAACGGGATTTGGAGAATCTATTGATCTTTTGCTATCGGCTCATTTGACGCCGCATATTTTGTTGGGCGTTTCTTATGACATTACACTTTCTGAATTGAAAGATTATAGCAACGGAAGTCCAGAAGTCGTACTGCGCTATTGCTTCGGAACGCCAGAAGGAGAAGATATCATCAATCCTAGATTCTTTTAGAGAGAAATCTAAATTCAATGTAAAGGAGAACGTCGTTTTGTAAAAGAATAAACTTCGTGTACAAACGGATTTTACAATTTTATAAAATACAGAATCGTTTAAGCGAAAGCTGAAATTTCTGTGATGAAAACTAAACTGAGTTACCATCAAAAGTAAAATAGAAAATATGAAAGGTATTAATTTAAAATGGATACACTCTTTGGTCGTACTGCTTTGTCTGTCCGTAACAATGAGTGCACAACAAACCTCAAAGACTAAAGCCTCTAATAAGCTTTATGAAAAAGGGGGAACTGTAGTGGTCAAAAATACAAAGATGATCAATACAGACCATTTGGAATTTTCACCAGCTTTTTATCAAAATGGTTTGGTCTATGCGACCTCTCGACGGAGTCAGGGCGAGCGTGATAAAAAAATCAATGAGACTTACTTCGAATTGTTTTATTGTGATCTGGATGGTAATGGATTGCCACTAGAACCTAAGCAGTTTTCATTAGAAGTAAATTCACATTTGCATGAAGGGCCAGTTACGTTCAGTCGTGACGGAAACGTCATTTATTTTACGAGAAACAACATCAAAAAAGGAGTTCGTAAAGCAGATGATAAAGGAGTGACGAGACTAAAGATTTATGCGGCACAAAAAGGTCCAAGAGATTGGCAAAACGTTACGGAGTTATCTTTCAATAGTGACGAGTACTCCGTTTGTCATCCAACCCTTTCTGCTAATGGTAAACAGCTTTATTTCACTTCAGATATGCCTGGTGGCCAAGGAGGGTTTGATCTTTGGTATGTAGAACGACAAGCAGAGAGTTGGTCAGACCCAATTAACTTAGGAGCAGAAATCAATACGACAAAGAATGAGCTTTTTCCATTCATTCATAGCAGCGGTAATCTGTTCTTTTCTTCTAATGGACGTGATGGAATGGGTGGACTTGATTTATATATGACTCAAGTAACAAGTGGAATGGCTGGTGAAGTCATCCATATGGAAAAGCCTTTCAATTCTAAAAATGATGACTTAGGTTTTATTCTCAATCCGGAAGGAACGAGAGGTTACTTTGCTTCGGACAGAAAAGGAGGTGAAGGAAAAGATGATATTTATCTCTTTGAAGCTTTTGATGGAATTTCTAATTCTACAAAACCAGCTGTCATTTCTTCTCTGATAAAAGTATACGACGAAAAATCAACGGATATGATCGAAGGTGCTGAGGTTCGTGTATTTGAAAGAACGTCTGATGGTTTCATCGGCTCAGGAGATAATTTATATGAGGCCGTTTTGTTGCCTTCCAATGAAGGGACTGGAGAGTTGGTTTTTAAGTTGGTAAGAAAAGATGCAGGAACGCTAGGTGTTGCTGATAGAATAACAGGAGACGAAGGAACTGCAGATTTTGAATTCATGGGAGAACGCAAATATTTACTACTGGTATCTAAAGAAGGGTATAGTAGTAAAGAAGTTGTTTATTCAACCGTTGGTAATGTTGGAGATGCAGTCATTGAAGTACCTATGGGTAAAGTGAATTGTACAACCTTTACGGGTACAGTAAAGGATGAAGTAACAGGGAATACACTCTCTGGTTCTGTTATCAAAGTACTGAATGTTTGTGATCAGACAGAAGAGGTAATTCTTACCGACCGACAAGGACGATTCAATTATTGTTTGCCATCTGGATGTGATTATGTTATTACAGCGATAAAAGAAAGCTATGAGTCCGGCATGAAAACGCTTACGGGTGTAATGTTGGGAGAAGCATTAAACGCAGATTTGATGTTACGCCCAGTGAAAGGAAAGAATAATGCAATCACTGCAGGTTCTACCATTGTCTTGGAAAATATCTACTACGATTTCAATAAATCTTATATCAGAAAAGGAGCTGCTGTTGAACTTGACGAACTCCGTGGCTTAATGTTGAAATACAAATCTATGACTATAGAACTAAGTGCGCATACTGACTCACGAGGAGCTGCGGAATACAATCAGGAGCTTTCTACGAAACGAGCTATTTCTGCAAAAGAATATTTAGTCAGTAGAGGAATTGCATCTGATCGAATTACTGCAGTAGGTTATGGCGAGTCGAATCTGAGAAACGGTTGTGTAGATGGCCAACAATGTTCAGAAACAGAGCATCAGTATAATCGTAGAACCGAAGTAAAAATTCTACAGCTTGATGCAGATGTCAATGTACAATACTTTGATCATGGGCCAGAGCGGATAGATAGAAAGAAATAAAGGTAGAAGGTAAATAACGTGTTACTAATGGTTTAATGAGTTGCGAAAGAATAAACCCGATCCTCCTCATCTATCCAAACAATCTTATCCACCTTTTAAAAAATACTAATTGATGTTTTATAAAAATAGATTGTGAAAAGGAAGAGCGTACGAAAGTGCGCTCTTTTTTTAGCACCTTATCTTATCGTTTGAACTAAAATAAAAACTCCCGTGCAAAGGAGGAACCTACGCACAGGAGTTTCTTATGTAAAGCTTTTGTTGCTTTATTTAGAAGCTAGTTACTGCTTCACAAATTTCAAAGCCTCACTAGTATCACCATTTTTCAAAACGGCATAGTACATACCTGATGGCAAAGCATTGATATCAACAGTATATGTCGTTTTACCTACTGCCGCATCCAGTTCTGTTGATTGTAACACCTTACCTGTTACATCTGTAATATCCAATTGAAGTTCATCAGCCTTAAGAATAGTCATCTCAATGTTGAGTAACTCAGAAGCAGGATTTGGAAATACAGAAATATCGTTAGTTGCAACTACTTCGTTGATATTAGAAGTCAGGCCACTCATTTGTGCCTTGTGTGCGTTATCGATAGTTCCATCTTCATTAAGAATCATCATAACAATGTAGATTTTCTCTGCATCAAAGTCTTCGCTTATTTCTAATTCATAGTTGTAGATTCTAGAATCACCAGCTGCGATAGCCTCTGCAAAACTATCTTCACCACCAAAACCTAAGGGAATAGCACGCGCAACATGATCATATACCATGTCAGCAGCTGGTACAGGATTAGGAGCATTTTCATAACCATCCATATCAATATCAGCACCAGCATAGAAGTTAGCCTGGGCATAGTCTGTAGATGTTCCGGTTACATTATCCTCTTTGATTACCATCACCAGTTTATTACCGCTATTTAATTCTTCATTTGCGAAAACACCAACTTCGAGGTTCAACATTCTAGAGTCTGTATCGAAGTCGCCATTCATGCTAAAGGTACCTTTAGGTGCTTCTGCGATATACTGAAGGAACGGTCCTTCGAGATCAGCTTGTGAACCAAACCCAGTATCTTCTGAAGCACGCATAACTGTAGCAGATGGCCATGCTGAAAATCCAATATTGTCATCATACTCTTCCACAGTCATTGGATCGCCGTTATGTACTGCAATACCGATAAAACGGTCGCCATATTTATCTGTTAACCTCTCTAAAAATACAGCTCCTCTTGGACACCAGCCACACCAGGTACCAGTACCTTCTTCTACAACTACTGATTTTCCGTCAGCAGGAGTTACTCCAAGTAGGTTGAAAGAATTTCTATCGTTGCAAGGCTCTGCATCAGTTTGGCCATTGTTGATAGAAAGCAATTCTACAATTATATTCTGAGTGCCTTCTACAAGAATGTAATTGTTAGGCAAAGCAAAAGAGGTAAATTCTCCGTTTGCTAGATCTAAGTTGTCTATTGTAAAGTTTTCTGAACCAGCTGGTGAGCTGATCATTACTTCAACATCTGTTATTATTTCTGTTCCTTTGTTGGAAATGGTTCCAGTGATTTCTCTTTCCATTCCAGTAAGACCGCCAATGCCCAAATCGTCCAAACTTACGGAAGCATCGTAATCCAAACTGAGTGCATTCTCGGTATGTGAAAAGCTAATGTCATCAACATAGAAAGAGTTTCCGTTGAGCGGGAATAAATCTAAGGAAGCAATAGCGTTCGTTACATTAGTGAAAGCACCAATACATTCTCCGTCAAGTAATACTTTCCAAGAGTTAGCAGTAAGATTGATTTCGAAGGCAATGTTTACCCAAGTTTCGTGAGCATAAGTAGAGCTAAGCACAAGTTCATTGTCACTGTTGGTTACGAAAAAGTTTCCATCTTCCGCCATGGTAACGTTTAGTGCCCAAACCTGGCCTATCGTAGTCTCGCCCTGGAAGTTCCAGTAAGCCCCTGCATCAGCATCGACATATACGTTCAAGCCAAATTCAAAAGTACCACTAGTGTACTTGTCGCCAAAAGGTAATACAACATCCTGTGGACCACCGTTAGCCCCAGTAGAGGAGAAATAGATGCTGTGGCTACCACTAGCGGATTGCTGATCGGTAACAATTACATCTTCGTTTGTTCCGACTGTCCCGCTCCAGGTCGTCCAGTCAGAAGAGTTTGAGCCAATATAATCTCCTACACCATACGATTCGAAGTCGTCCGAAAACGATATCTGAGCCGATAGCGTAAAACTGGCGCATAATACAATACATAGTGAGTAGAATAATTTTTTCATTTAATTATGATTTTAAAAATTAGGAAAATTCAATAAGGTGATATTGATTTGGAAAGACCATAAAGAAATGAAATATTATTGAGTTTTTAGACTTTTATGGAGAATAAACGACAAAAAACAGAGGTATATGACAAAACAATCTAGCTGTTTGTCTAAAAGATATACTTTTTCGCGAAAGTCTCTACAGAAAATTATAGGATGTGTTTGGGAAGCAGGAGTTGTTTTCCTCAGCGTGGAAATTTATTCTTTTGGATTGACTTTAAGCTTTATGACCAGGTTAACTTATCGAACAGAGTTGAAATTAGCGATACCAATTACCTGCTCATATCTTGCACCAAAGGGAGCATAGTAAACAATAACAGTGTAATCATTTTCCGCTTCATGCCAGTCCCCTTCCAGTTCGGAAAGGTCGATGGTCCCTGTTTCTCTATCCACAACAGCATACATGTAATCGTAAAAACCTTGCTTTAATAATACTTTGCCTACGTAGCCATTGACTAGTGGGTTATAAGTCATTTTAAAACGTTCTTGAATACGCCAGTCTGTAAACTCTCCAAATAAGTAGACATCATGATTACTAAAGGCTGGACTTTCGTCTAATGCAAACAAGATATGACCATACTCGGCTCGTAGATCGCCGTCGCGCTGCTCCATAGATTCGATGACGTATTTTCCGTTCAAATCTTCACCACTAAGGTAAGGCTGATTGGTACGATCAATATCTTTATGTAAAGTGACATCGAAGTGATCTCGTGTAGCAGATACTTCAAAGATGGAATTTGTTCTGTACTCAAATGTTCTGATATCTGCAAAACGAAATTCCTTACCCGCAGGAAAAACAATCTTATCCTGAAAATCATAAATCAATTCTTCAGGTTTGACAAACATTGGTTTGTCAATCTCAATGCTAGTATCCCAACGACCGTTTTGGAGAACAACGACCTTGATATCTGTATGAGGGTTTCTAATCGGAAACTGATCAAAGTTGATTATAAAGTCTAACTCCTGATGAGTTCTGTTTTTAGTGTTGTTTGCCGGACGGCGCATCGCTCCATTTATAGCAACGCGGGAATCAGCGACCACAAAGCGTCTGGTAATTGCCAGTTTTTTATCGTCGGTATCATCATAGATCTTTAGCAAATAGTTGCCTGATTTGGTCCAGCTAATATCTCCGTTTGGGAGCGCGAGCTGATAGTTTGTATAATTGGTAACGGTATTAAAAGAAAAATCATAGTTCTCAATATCATCTTCATTAAACCCATCGATGTAATCAATGTCTTGAAGCTCACTTGGCTGCCAGTCAGAATCACAATGAACAATAGTATAAAGGTAATCTCGTACATCGTCTCCGATGACATCAAACTTCAGTACTAGTTGGGAGTTAGATTGAAGCCGAACGATGGGGTAGTTTCGCGCCAGTCCACCACTCGTAAATTTTATAGAGTAAATATTATCAAGATATACATAGTCCTCATACCTCAGCCCTACATCTTCATCCTGAGCAAATACAAAAAGCGGAGAAAGAAAAAATAGTAAGAGTATTTTTATGTTTTTCATAAGGAAGTTTAAATCTATTTGTCTCTTTTTGAGCGCATGGATATAACGAGAAGCTTTAGGTATAATTGCTTTTATAGATAGCTTTGGGTAAACGATAACAATAGCATTACACAAAACATTAGAAACCCAAAAATAGCTATATTTGCCATCAAAATTACAACCATGAAATTAACTATTCAGGACGAAACTTTGACGGGTAAGATGCTACACCAATTGATCCTTGAAGTAGAATCTGAAACCATCACTGTTCAGGATTTGATTCGAGCCAGGGTGTACGCAGAAGTGAATACTTATAACGATAAAAAACTAGGGATTTTCAACGGCCTTGTACAACCTGAAGAAGCGGAGCGTGTACTGAACGGCTACCGCCTCAAAACCACCAGAGCCATCGATCCAGAGAAGCAATACTACATCGCACTGGATGCTTTTCAAAAAAACGGCTTCTTCGTATTGGTCGATAATTATCAAGTGGGTAATCTGGAAGAACAGCTCATCGTGAGTGACGAGACCAAGGTTAGTTTTGTCAGAATGACGCCATTAGTGGGCGGATAGTATACGATCAAAAAAAAACGGTAGATAAGACATGCCTAGTAACAAAGCCTCCATAGAATCTTTCCAAAACCAGCTTGTCGATTTTTACAACGAACGAGGGGAGCAATCAGAATGGCGCAAAGTGCTCGATCTATGCCTAAAAAAGAAAACAGCAAAACCCAATAAGAAGTGGCTGACAGATGCAAATGAAGCCCTTTCCCTTATATCAATAGATGATGTAGTATCATTGTTAGAAAAGAGTTTTCGCGAATTGACAGAGATCATTCGTGAAGTTCATCAGTTGCATAAAGTACAGGCAGATATTCATTTTCTGAACGACCGATTTACAGAAATGGTCAAAGGTTTTATCTGGATGTCTGGACTGATGGACGAAGAGAAGCTCAACGACAGCTTGGAAGAACTTGGCCTCTGGTGTTTCAAAAAGATTCCCGGCAGAGGGGCACTTTCTGCTAAGTTAGGAAACGCCTGTCTGTATGCCTTCTCCATTTTACCCTTTGAAAGCGGAATAAGTAAACTGACTAATTTTCGCCTGAAAATAAATTATCCTTCCGTCAAAAAACAGATTAACAAATACACCGCTGCCATCGCAGAAGAGGAGGGTAGAACCACGGATGAACTGGAGGAACTGGTTGTTTCTAATTTTGGACTGGATGAAAATGCTAGTATTTCGCTACCGCTAAAAGACTATAGTTTACAACTTAAAGTACATAATGTATCGACAGTCAAAATTCATTGTTATAAGTCTGGGTTTGCTTTAAAGACAATTCCAACAGCTTTAAAGAATAAATATAACAATGAGCTTACAATTTTACGCAAAGTCGTAAAAGATTTAAAAAGTTATTTACCGCTACAGCGAAATCGAATCGAACAATTCTACCTCAAAGAAAGACAATGGGCATATGAGGAATGGCATGCACTTTATATTAGTCATCATCTGGTACAAGTCATTGCTAAAAAACTCATCTGGCATTTTTCAAAAGGGGACCGTAAAGCAACCGCTATCTGGCAAGATGGCCAATGGGTGAATGCTCAGGGAGAGGTAGTCAAATGGATTGGAAAAGGCTGCATGGTTCGGTTGTGGCATCCCATTGGTTTTTCCTCAGATTATATTTTAGGATGGAGGAACTGGCTTACGACCAATGAATTGCAACAGCCTTTTAAACAGGCTTTTCGGGAAATATATTTAGTGACTGATGCGGAGGTAACTACTGGTAATTATTCTAATCGATTCGCAGCACATATTCTTCGGCAGCATCAATTTGCGGCGCTTTGTAAAATACGCGGTTGGCAGTTTACCTTGCTTGGGATGTGGGATTCTGAATCGATCCCAACAATACACTTACAACATTGGAATATTCGCGCAGAGTTTTGGGTAGACCGAGACTGGGATAGTGAGACAATGCCTTCTGGTGTCTTCCCTCATGTCTTCACTGACCAAGTTAGATTTTATAATAATTTTGAGCAACTGGATGTGGTGGACGTTCCTGCCATTGTGTTTTCTGAAGTCATGCGTGACGTCGATCTTTTCGTTGGTGTGACTAGTATTGGTAATGATCCCAATTGGCAAGATGGCGGCAATGACAACTATAATGACTACTGGAGAGATTACTCTTTTGCGAATTTGTCAGAGTCTTCTAAGATGCGAAAATCTGTTCTGGAGAGTTTAATTCCGCGATTAAAAATTGCTAACCGTTGTTCTTTCAGTGGAAGATACCTCATTGTAAAAGGCGATTTGAAAACCTACAAAATCCATATTGGCTCTGGCAATATTCTAATGGAACCTAACGATCAATATCTCTGCATTGTGCCAAATAGAAAAGAAGAAAAAAGTAATAAAGTCTTCTTGCCCTTTGAAGGCGATCAGATGCTTTCGATTATTATAAGTAAGGCGTTTCTTTTGGCGGAGGATCGAAAGATTACGGATGGTACGATCTTGAGCCAGTTGCGAGGTTGATAAATTAAAATTAAAAATGCGCTGTGTGTTCTTTTCCTAAGTTCAAAATCCAGTGTGCTGAGACTTGTCAGATATTCTTTTGAAATTATCAAACCAACTAAAAGCCAAAGGAACAATATTTGACTTTACATTCATATAAACTGTATTTTTGCAACCGCTAAAGAAATTTAAAATCAATATACCTAATATGAAAAAGATCACACTCCTGTTTACTTTGCTACTTGCCTTAGTTTTTAGTGCCTGTACATCAGACAATAAGCCAGTGGATAAAACGCCTGTAGTAGATCCTGCAGTGAAAGCTGCTGAAGAGGCAAAAGCAGCTGCTGAGAAAGTAAAGCAAGATGAAGCTTACGCCAAGCTCAAAGCAGAGAATCGAGCTAAATACGATAAGGTTGTCACTGGGTTGAAACATCCAGAGTCAGTTATCAAAGATGGAAAGTTTTTCTACGTTTCTAATGTAGGAGAGAAGTTAGCGCCTTCAGAGAAAGATGGTGATGGCTTTATTTCTAAATTGGATAAAGACGGAAACATCGTGGAATTGAAGTGGTTGTCTGGAGATGACCTCCATGCACCGAAGGGAATGGCGATTGTAAAAGGAGTGTTATATGTAACCGATGTCGACAAAATTCGAGGATTTAATATCAAATCTAAGAAGAAAGTTTTTGAACTGGATCTTGGTTCTACAACATCTGTCTATTTAAATGACCTTGCGGCCAAGGATAATAATACCTTGTTTGTTTCTGCTACTGACGTAGGATTTATTTACGAAGTTAGCTTGAAAGGAAAAGGCTCATATGAAATGCTTGACATTTACAGTGACCTTACTGGAGTGAACGGACTGGAGTATAATAAAAAGAAAAACCAATTGCTGATTAATAGTTTTGGAGTAGATGGTGCGCCAGTCGGTATGGTTGGAACTTGTAAATTGGAAGGTGATAAAATGAAGCAAAAGACTATTGGTATTTTTAAAGGCTATCTAGATGGAATTCAAGAAGTTGCGGAAGACATGGTACTGGTGACCGACTGGCAGAATTTCGAAAGAGGTGGAAATCTTACCTTCTATGATTTGGTGACAGAGGAAGTAAGACCAGTATTAAATGGACTCATCGGAGGCCCGGCCGATTTCTACTATGATGAAAAAACCAAGAACGTCTGGATACCAGCTATGCAAGACAATGAATTGATCATCACAAAACTAGATCTAGACTTGGTACGCCCAAACCAGGGCCACATTATCAAATCCACTGGTGGGTATCAGGCAACGACTAAAGATAAGATTGAATTTAAGCCGCAGGAGGAGAAGTAGTTGATAAGGTGGATAGGGTTTTCTTTTTCCATAAAATAATATGAAATCCTTATCCACCTTATCCACCTTATCCTTTCATCATTGCCACTTTAGACAAGTCTTCCTTGCCGCGCTCATCATATCCCAACTTCGTAAATAGCTTTCCTCTGGCTTCTAATGCATCTACATTCAGGTAATCTAATCTAACCGCTTCGCTATAATTTGTTAGTGCCTTCATTTCATTATCTTTTTCCTCGTACATCTTTCCAATCAGAAAGTAGTCTGCTGAACTAAGTTTGAAGTAAGAGTAGTAGTCTTCATGAAAAGTAATAGCTTTATTTAATAGCTCTTGTGATTGCCATAAATAGAGCACTAGTCTATAGGTCTCCAGATCGTGCACACCTTGTTGTATGCAGGACTCTAGTTTTTGAATAGCTTCTTCTTTTTTATCCTGTTCTATTAATTCCATAGCGTCAAAATAAGCTTTGGGGTGGCGAGCGCTTTTGTAGAGTTGGACTAATTGAGCACCATCGTTCCTGATCGAACTCCCCGTTTCCATCGTCATGCGATCGGTGTCGGGAATGATATTTACAAAAAAGTCCAAAAGACCCGAAACGAGGAAGATTCCAATGGCAAAAGCGAGATACTGCTGGTCTTTGAAATTCTGAATAATAAATACACAAACTACTGCAATCAATAAAGAGAAGATTGGACCCCCTAATAGAATGATAAAGGACTTCCAAATAGACACATTTCCTGAATGTCTACAAAGCCCCATCTGCAAATCTGTAATCTTAAATCGGAAGTAAATTATTAATCGGCCCAGTTTTGTAGTTGTACTGTTAGAAGTGTTGCCGTAAGAACCTACATGAATGATTACTGGCTTTTGCGTAAACAGCAAAGCAGGAAGTGCATGGCCCAATTCGTGAATCAAAGTTGTAATTGGTCGAGACAGAAAAATCGCTAGAAAGATAAGGACAATACCGGTGATGGCTTCGAGCATATTTTAAATAAGCTTTGTGGAATAACAAAAGCTAAGATACAGATTTTCTAAAATGAAAAAGAGATAAGCTGCAGTTGTGATATAAACTGTATTTTACAACTTCAAAAAATAAATCATCTAATATGAAGAAATACGTAGCAGAGTTAATAGGCACCTATGGCTTAGTCTTCTGTGGTACAGGAGCGATAGTGATAAATGACATGACAGAAGGAGTGGTGAGTCATTTAGGTATAGCGATTACTTTCGGATTGATAGTTACTGCAATGATTTATGCCTTTGGATCAATATCAGGAGCACATATTAATCCAGCGGTAACACTAGCTTTTGCTGCCGTCAATAAAGTTGAAAGAAAGGATATCATTCCTTATATCATTGCGCAAGTACTGGGAGCTTTGCTAGCCTCAGGTACACTTCGATTTCTTTTTCTTGAGCATGATACGTTAGGGATTACCGTTCCTGCGGGTTCGTGGCATCAATCCTTTATAATGGAAATTATTCTCACGTATTTCTTAATGGTGGTTATTTTATTCGCAAGTGAAAACAAGGAAGTGAATTCATTTACAGGCATTGCAGTAGGAGCAGTCGTTTTGTTAGAAGCTCTTTTTGCCGGCCCCATTACGGGAGCGTCAATGAACCCTGCCCGATCAATCGGTCCAGCTCTAGTCTCTATGCATTTGGAAAATCTTTGGTTGTATATTTTGGCTCCGATTATTGGAGCTTTATTGGCTAGTCTGACTTGGAAGTTTTTGGATCGATGATGGACCATAACTATCTGGTTCATTCTTTAGTTTATGCTAAAACAGACCGGAGAGCAAATATCAATTTGCTCTCCGTTGCTTTTAGCGTTTGTCTTTGGACACTGTAGTATTAAATTTCTCCGACTACAGATTCACTGACATTAACGATGTGATCTCCAACTCTTTCTAAAGAAGAAAATAAATTATTGTAAACCATAGCTGCCTTTACGTTGTAGTCAGCGTTACCTAATTTTTGTAGGTTTTCATCACGTAATTCATCTCGGTACTTATTGATTTTCTTTTCTAAAGCTCTCGCATTATCCTTCGTTACATTATCGTAGCTAGGTGTTCCGAGGTTTGAGATCATTTCCTTAAAGGCATCGTCTACTAGCGCAATCATGCTATGGAGTTTCTCTCTCTGCTCCGGAAGGAAGTATACCTTATCTTCAAATTTACGCTCAAGCGTTTTTGAAATTTGGAAGTAGATATCCCCAATTCGTTCCAGGTCATTAGCGATGTTCAAAATTGAACGAAGTCGAATAGAGGTCTTAGGAGTAATTTCTTTATCTGCTAGTTTAGTGATGTAATCCGTAATCTCAATCTCCATCTGATCGGTAATCTTCTCGTACTTCTTCATTTTCTTCAACATCTTTCGCTGCTCCTTTTCTTCTGTTGCGTTGAGCAGAGCGCTTAAGTGACCAGACATTCGACTAGTGACTTCTCCAAAGTGAGCAGCTTCTTTTTGTAACTCAATCGTTGCAAGCTCTGGTGTGAGTCCTGTGTTGGATATAAATTTAAGTTGTGCATCATCATCTTCATCTACCTTATCTTTTACAGAAGAGGTTGCAACTTTAACTAACCATGGAACGAATCCAATCAGCATAACTACGTTAAGCAAGTTGAACGCAGTGTGGAAAGCTGAAAGTCCTAAAGGCATACCTTCCGCACTATACGGATCTACGAAGCCTAAGACATTTTGAATGAAGTTGGATAACAATGGTAAAAAGAACGGTAACAAAATAACCATCCAGGTAACTCCAATAACATTAAATAAAGAGTGAATTCTGGCAGATCGTTTTGCATTAGTATTTCCTACTAGGGATGCTAGCTCGGCAGTAATTGTTGTTCCAATGTTTTCCCCTAAAATCATAGCTGCAGCCACATCGAAAGGTAACCAACCTTGAGCACACATGGTAAGTGTAATGGCCATGGCCGCAGAGGAAGATTGTACTACAATGGTTACGATGGTTCCAACAAAAACAAAGAATATTCTCGATAAGATTCCCCACTCCGTAAAGGTTTTTAGGAAGTCTAGTGTCTCTGGATTTCCTTTAAGGTCAGGAACAGCTCCTTTTAAGTAGCTTAACCCTAAGAATAAAACTGCAAAACCAACGATGAACTCTCCCCAATACTTCACCTTGCTTCTTCCAGCAAATATCATAGGAACACCTATGGCAAATAATGGAATAGAGTAGTGAGCCAGTTTTACTTTAAAACCTAGAAAGGAAACCAACCAACCTGTTATCGTTGTACCGATGTTCGCTCCCATCATTACTCCCGCAGATTCTAATAAGGTTAATAGATTTGCATTCACAAAACTGACCGTCATTACAGTAGTAGCTGAGGACGACTGTACTAAAGCGGTGATTAGAAACCCAGTGAACACACCTAGGAATCTATTTTTAGTCATTGTTCTTAGTATGTTTCTCAACTGAGAACCAGCAGCCCTCTGAATACCGTCACTCATCATCTTCATACCGAAGACGAAGAAACAAAGAGCTCCGATGATTTGAATGGCGTCCCAAAATCCGAATTCCATGATGTTTGATTTTTAATATTAGATAAAAGGCTTGAAAAAAAATTACTATTTTTAAAATTGCATTTCTACTTGTGCTCGGTACTGTATATCTCCTTTGTCTGCACCTGGTGCTGTGATGTAAGAAATATCTGTTTGTACTTTTAAACTATGACCAACTACGTACTTTGAAAGACCTAGTGTATAATAGTCTGTATCACTGATCCCAGAGAACATATTATCTTGTCTCACAGAAGTATATCTACCAGAGAGCTCAACATTATTATCGAATAAATACCCACTTTGTACAGACAATCCGTTTCCGGTACGGAAGCCTCGGGAGATATCCTCTCTTTCTTCATCGCCAGTTTTGTAGGCGTATTCTGCCAAGATAGACCATCCACGATATTTAAACATCATATCTGCCATAAAAGTAGTTAACGAGTTTTCAACATAAGCTCCTGTATCATCTGTTATAAAAGAACCTAGCTGACCTCCTTGTCTTACCGCACCGTCGTTATAGTCAAATGTGAATCCAAAAGATACCTTAGGTGTTTGTTCTCTTTCCAAGTCAGCAGAAACATAGTCTCCTTTACCTGCAAATTTTCCAAAAGGCAATACATCCAAATGAGCGGTGTAGCAATAGCCACCAAAATTATTGGAAGTTATATTTCGCCCCTCACCCATTGTGATTGCTATGGAAGGAAGCATGTAAGCCTTTTCTCCTAGGTTGACTTTACCCCTCAGTTGTAAACCAGCATCACGATCAATGTTAAATCGGCTGTTCACTAAAGAACGATCAACGAACTGTAGATTAGCGGAAGAAATTACTCGCTCTCGGTTACCTGGTAGTTTCGTCTGACCAACCCACAGCGTCCAGTTTTTTACAAAGTTCCATTTTAAAACAGCATCAAGTATGACTCTTGCACCTCCTCTGGTATTTCCATCTTCACTATTCGTACTGATGTCTCGGTTACTCATACCTAGCTCCACTTTATATTTAAGCTTAGGGGTAAACGCAAAACCACCCCATTTCAAACGAAATCGGCGAACGAGGAACTGTGAACTTGTTTCTTCTGATACTTGATCGTATGTCGCTACATAAAGCGTTTGCATACGGAGATTGAATTTGGTGCTAAAGGTAGAATCCTTGGCCATAAAGCTTATGCCTTTTCCAAATTTAGGTTTCTTTGGTTTTGAATCCTGCCCTGTGGCAGCTAACGAAATGAGAAGCAATGCAAGCATAGCAATGCTCTTGGCTAAAAATACTCGGTACATGACAGTTTTTTTTTAATAGTTCGCTGCAAA
>JBGCDT010000037.1:0-9337 GCA_045105695.1 Saprospiraceae bacterium
GCGCATGCTTATTTTGCCATTGGCGAATACAAATTAGCACTGGAGGCTTTCGATTATGCAGTCATAACTAATGAGGATTTTGAGCTAGCTTATCTTGATTACGCAGAACTTTGTTACTGTCTTCACATGTGGGACAAAGCACTTTCTTTGTACATCAAACTGACACAGCTGATTGAGCCGGATGAGGAATTACTTTGCAGAATAGGAGAGTGCCTTGAGCACTTGGGAGAATACGACAAAGGTAGAGTTTATCTCTATCGAGCGCTGGGTATGAATCCGAAATATGCAGAAACGTACTACCACATCGGCCAATGCTATGCCCAGGAGGGAGCCTGGGGAAGTTCTTTGCATTTCTACAAACAAGCGGTAAAATTGGATGAGGAGCGAGAGGATTATCTATCTGCTTTAGCAAAGAATCATCAGATGCTCGGCTATCCTCAAAGAGCTATTCCTTTTTATAAAAGAGCAATCGAAATAGGACCTGAGCTTGGAGTGAATTGGGCGGAGCTGACTCAGATTCTAATTCAGGAGAACAAAATCGAAGATGCTTTAAATCTAGTGGAAGATGCTTTTGAGCATACTTATGATGCTGGTTTGTTTTACTGTAAGGCGGCTTGTGAATTCAAAAAAAGAGATTTTGCAACTGCGATGGATACGCTGAAAGAAGCTTTGCTGGAAGATCATGGAAAGCACCAGATGCTTTTTGCAATCTGTCCAGAATTGATAGAGGACAGAGGAGTGCAGGCGATCATCCGTTACTACGACCCGAATTTTTTCGAACAAGAATAACAAGAGCTCAGAACCTTATTGTTCTCTGACTCTTAAGAACTAATTGAATGTGTATTTGGTAATTCCCTGTTGCTTTTTGTAGCAGGGAATTTTTTGTTTTGGAAAGTGGATGGCTGAACGCGGATTTAATGGATGACCTAAAGGTAGGCAGGCGCGTTTTTTTTTGGATTTTTAGTTTTGAATACTTTTAAAAGTAGCTGCGAAAATCCTATGAATCCGCGCCTGTTTTCAAGTTATCCGTGTTCTACTTTTTTTTCGTTTTATAATTCTAATCCAAGGCCCTTACCATAGTTCTAGTGAAGTACAAATTCTGAACATTACCTTCTGGTTCTACTAAGGTTTGTAGTACAGGGCCAGGTACTCCATTAGGGTGGTTTCTAAAAATTGCGGCAAGTGTTTCTTTCTCATCATTTGGCTTAAGAGCGACTACGCCTGGGAAAGAAAGTTGTGCGTTAGCAAATGTCATTATACCATTAGTAGTAGACATGAATTCATAGATGCGCTCCTTTTCTTCATCAGCAATTTTTAATTTAATGCGAATAGAATTATTGAAAGATTCTATTTTGATAAAATCAACGACTATGTTCTTTGTGTTCGACTGTTTGTCGTTAGAAACTTTTTTATTAGTATGATCCGGAATCCATTTTCCAACCATCCAGGAAGTTGAATTAGGTAACTTATTATTTTGAATCGCCTCTGCACTCATTGACTGAGTACTTTCCATTCGTATATCCTTAGTAACATCAGCAGTGGTAGCCATGGCTAAAGATTCTTTATTGGTTTTTGTAAGTGTATTGTTATTTGCTTTCATATACTTTGATTGCTTCTCTGCATATATTTCACGTTGAACCCTCAATTCTTTGGAAGGGTCACCCTCTAGAAATGGATTAGTATTCAATCGCTTCAATTGCTTTTCGTACAAACCAATGTTATGTGGATTTTTAATCTGATCGCTATAAACCCCAATCTCTTCGAGTACAAACATAGGAGAAGCTCCTTTTTCGTTCATAGCCGTTTTTGCGACCGATTGATTTTTCAAAATCAAACTAATCGCTGAAATCATAGTCACCAAAACCAATAGCACACCAGTCATCGAAAGAATATTACGCCAAGGATTTGGTCTTCTTTTGATGCGATGATGTTCCTGCTGACTGCGGTGATTGTCCAGCCGATTTTCAAGACGTTCCCAGGCACGGCTGGAAGGAGGCTGGTTGAGTTTGTCCTCGTTGTCTTTGAAAAGTTTAGATATATCTTTAGGTTCTTTCATTGTAATAACTATTTGTTGTTGCCTTTTGGAAAAAGGGTTGCTTATCCTACATCAGGATATTGATTGGCTTTGAGTAAGGCACGTAAGCGTTTCTTCGCTAGTATGAGTTGCGACTTGGAAGTATTGATACTAATGCCCAATAGCTCCGCAATTTCGCGATGTTTATAGCCTTCTAAAACATATAAGTTGAAAATTGTTCTATACCCGGTTGGTAATTTTTCGAGTAGTGCGAGGATGTCATCTGCCATCAATTCGTCCTCGACGCTTACGTTGGATTTGATTTCGATATTACTAATCTCGACGGTGAGTTTGAAGTTGTGTCGTTTTCTCAGGAACATGAGCGACTCGTTGACCATGATTCTTCTGATCCAGCCCTCAAAGCTGCCGCCCCCTCTGAACTGGTGTAGGTGCGTGAGTACTTTGAAAAAACCTTCGATAAGGACATCTTCAGCGTCTTCACGATTTTTGCAGTAGCGCATGCATACTCCGTTCATTTTAGGTGCATAACGTTCGTATAGCAACTTTTGCGCGTGGCGGTCCCCGTTTCTACAGGCTTCTATGAGTTCAAGTTCCGTCATTCTTTTTGTTTTCGACCAAAACGATTGTCTGGATAGTAGGTTCGGTTACTAAGTTGTCCGACGCTCGTTAGAAAAACGAAGGAATCCGTAGTAATCTTATTCCTTCGCTGTTTTATACGACAGTAATTGCTTTTAAGATGTAAGTATTTGTTTTTTTGGTGTATGGTAAGTTTTTCTTTTTATTCTAATGCTTCAGCCTCCGCGAACATTCTGTTCAAAGTTAAATAATGAATCGCTAGAGCCAATCGTCCTCGCTGATCTTCTATTCCAAATTTTTCATAATCTAACAATACGTTTGCAATCATGGAAGGTGTGATGATTCCCGCTTGGTCGAATACGTCTACATATTGTTGGATGGTTTCGTTTTCTTTAGCAAAATGCTTCAGAAAATTGGCATACTGACCTCCGTATTTCAAGCCGAATAATCCATTGGAAGTTGTATTTGCATCATCATTTGCTTTTACCCAAATGGCTTCGAAAGTGACTGGGCGTATTTCCTCCAGAAGCCGGTTCTGCTTTTCTAAAGGAATTTTCAAATCCATGTTTCCAAAACTGGAACGGTCTGCCAGTAATTTACCGTAAGCTTTGTAACAAGTGATGGCTTCCTCTGGAGTAGAAGGAACTGTCCCACAAATTTCCGATTCAAAGAAGGCCATGAGTTTTTCCAAATCAGTAATTTGGTATTTGTTGAAGTGCATGTCAATGAGTTCATCACTTTTAAGGTAGCTTTGCCTTGGAGCATTTTCTGCACAACAACAAAATGTCAGGAGTAAGGTATAGACGAAGATTTTTTTCATAGGATCAATTTGTGCGATTCTATATCTAAAGAAAAGCAGGTTTGTTTTAAAGATGCGAAAGTAAAATATTTTGGCGGCATCTGATATTTTAATGGACTTTTGGTTCTCCTAGTTTTTTCAGATATTCGAATTAACCAAAGCATTTTTTTGAAAAACAGCATGAAGGTATTACCTTAACCGACTTTGAAAGGAAGCGGAAAGTTCTTCTATGTGCTTCCTTATCTGTTTACCAATTAATTCAAATATGAAACAACGCATACTATTATTTTTCACACTGGCTTTTTTACCACTTTTTTCATTTGCACAGGAAGCAGAGAAAGGGATAGATCAAATCATTGATGAATCCTTTAAGCCGATCTCAGATGCATTTTTCAATTTTATTTTCTTCGAAATTGTAGATAACGTTCCCTTTGTTCTGGTGCTGCTCGTTGTCAGTGCTATCTTTTTTACAATTTATTTTGGATTTATTAATGTTCGTAGATTTGGAACTTCAATCAATGTAGTACGTGGTAAGTACGACGATATAGACCATCATTCTGTTGATCCAAAATCTCAAGTAAATATTGTAGATGGAGACATAGTAGATACTATTGGAGATGAATCAAAAGATGGGGAAGTGTCTCATTTCCAAGCTTTGGCTACAGCTGTTTCTGGTACAGTAGGTAATGGAAATATTGCAGGTGTTGCTCTAGCAATCGCATTGGGTGGTCCAGGGGCTACTTTTTGGATGATTATCTGTGGGCTATTGGGGATGTCTACCAAATTCGTAGAATGTACCCTAGGAGTGCAATACAGAGATGTTGGACCAGATGGGACTATCTACGGAGGACCAATGTATTATCTATCTAAAGGTTTGAAAGATAGAGGTTTTGAAACCTTAGGAAAAATAACAGCAGCTCTATTTGCTGTTTTCTGTATTGGAGGATCTTTTGGAGGTGGTAATGCAGCTCAATCCAATCAAGCCACAATTGTTATTAAAGACTTGATGCAGTGGGACAGTAGTAGTGCTGGTTTTACCATAGGTGTTATACTCGCTATCTTAGTTGGTATCATTATCATCGGAGGTATTAAGCGAATAGCTTCAGTGACGGAGAAAATTGTTCCTTTTATGGCCGTACTTTATGCCATTGCATGTTTATATATCATCTTTAGTAATTTCTCTTATGTCGATGATGCCTTCATGCAAATTATCACAGAGGCATTCACCCCTAGAGCTACAGTAGGAGGAATGATTGGAGTACTTTTGACTGGGTTTACAAGAGCTGCATTTTCAAATGAAGCAGGTGCCGGTTCAGCATCTATAGCACACTCTGCAGTGAAAACTAAGTATTCAGCATCTGAAGGTTTAGTGGCTTTGTTAGAGCCGTTTATTGATACGGTCGTTATATGTACCATGACTGCTTTAGTTATTATTATTTTTAATAGTGGAGGTGCTTTTGAATATGGTGGTTTAGATGGAAAAGTAATGATCGAAGGTGTCGCATATGAAGGTGCTGGAATTACCTCTCAGGCTTTTGCACAGTATATTCCATACTCAGAAGTATTTTTAGCTGTAGCCGTTGTACTATTTGCAGTATCAACGATGATCTCCTGGTCTTACTATGGGTTGCAGTCCTGGAAGTTTTTATTTGGAAGAGGAAAAGCTGCGGATATGCTATACAAAATTTTATTCCTGCTCTTTGTTGTTATTGGCGCTGCTGCGAACATGAGTTCAATCTGGAAATTCTCAGATGCAATGATTTTTGCAATGGTGTTTCCAAATATGATTGGTCTGTTCTTCTTGTTCCCTGTCGTAAGAAAACAACTTAACAGATACTTAAAAGCTATAGGTAAGGCTTCTTAATTAAAATTTTATCTAACAAAAAAGCCACTAACGTTATTCGTTGGTGGCTTTTTTATGCGGATAGATCGGTGTTATTGAAAGTCTTACTTAATGCGACCCAAGAAGAGCGATTCCTCATTTCTTTCCAGCCACCGAGCCACCACTGACCGATACGTGAGAGCAAGTTTTTATATTCAACAACTTTAATATTACCATCAGGTTGGACAGCTATTTTTACTCCGTCCACCGTTTTGAAAACGGAGAGACCGTGAAGCCATGTGTTAACTCCGTCTATTCCACCAAAGATGGTTGCCCCAGGAGGTAGAGGGATTGGAGTCTTATGGTCTTTTACCTCGCCTGGTCCTTCCTTAACGCGACCTTCTGGCTTTATAAAAACTGTTGTAGAACTATTGTTATGAATGGTAGGAGTTGGTCTGTAACCGCCCTTGCTTTCTATCAATTGCCATACCTTTTCAGAAGTATTCATGGGGTATTGATAGCCTGGTTGTTGGCTGCTGCTTTCGAGGAGTGGAGTGAAAATAGCTTTGGCCAACGTTACTTGTTGAATTTCTGTTTCAGCAGATTTATCATTCAAATACAATCTTAAATCAAAATCATCGAAGACGACGAGAATGTCCTTTTTTTGATTTGGAACCTCTCCCAAGTAGTCTCCTTTTTTAGTAATGATAAAACTCAAAGCTTGAAGATTTTTATTAGTCTGCAAATATAAAGACTTTGTACGAAGCAGTTTTCTAGATGATAACATTACTCTTACAAAACAAAAAACCTGTTTGATATTTATGATCAAACAGGTTCTGTTTATTTCTTTTCTTTACAAAATTAAGCAGCAGCTTCCACTTGCAAAAAGCCATTTAGCACGCTATACAACTCTTCTGGTACAAATGGCTTTGTGACGTATTCGTTCATACCAATCTCCATTGCTTTCTCTCTGAAGTCCGATACCGCTGAAGCAGAAAGTGCAATTACTGGTAGTCGATTAATTCTTTCTAGACTGGAAGCTCGAATAGCTGCAGTCGCTTCATACCCATCCATCACTGGCATATCTAAATCCATTAATACAAGATCGTAATCTTTCTCTTGAATGAGGTCCAAGGCAATTTGTCCGTTCTCAGCAACATCCACATTCAGACCCCACTTCTTCAAAAATTTCATGGCAACCATAATATTGATTTTGTTATCCTCAACCAGTAAGACTGAATTATTTTCAAACTGAATATCAGAAGGAATGGCAATAGGAGAGGGCTTATCAGCGTACTTTTTAGTTGCTTTACCCAAAGGCATTTTAAGATCGAAAAAGAAAGTTGATCCTTCGCCGAGTTCACTTTCTAGTTGTATCTCACTTTCCTGTAACTCCAACATTCTTTTAGTAATAGACAGACCAAGCCCCGTTCCACCAAACTTACGAGTAGTAGCTGCATCAGCTTGAGAAAAACTCTTGAATATAGTTTCAAACTTATCTTTTGAAATACCGATTCCTGTATCTCTTATTGCAAAACGAATAATGACTGTATGAGCTGTTTTCTTTAGTAAACTTAGATCAATACTGACCTTTCCTTTATCTGTAAATTTTATAGCGTTACCTGCCAGATTAGTAATGATTTGACTCATTCGAACAGAGTCATTTACAACGAATCTAGGAACATCACTAGCAATATTGATTTCAAGTGGTAATTGTTTTTTTTCTGCCTGTACTCTCAAGGAGTTTCCAATATTCTGAACCAACTGATGTAAATCGAAATCAATTTTTTCAAAGTGAATTTCTCCAGCTTCTAATTTTGAATAATCCAAAACATCATTGATTAGTGCTAATAGGAGATCTGCTGAAAACTTTAGTGTCGTTAAATTTTCTTTTTGATCTTCCCTTGGTTTTTCATCTAGCATTACATTCGTCAGGCCGATGACTGCGTTCATCGGCGTTCGGATTTCATGACTCATGGTAGAAAGAAACTTTGATTTTATTTCCGCCTTTTGCTCTGCTAGTTCTTTTTCTTTAATCAGATGGATGACCCTATTCATGTAGTTCCTAATAGTGTAGGTGAAGATTAGGATTACCAAAAAAGAAATTATTTTCAGATGGACACCGTAAGAAATATAAATAAAGAATGTAGATAGAAAAAGAAGGCTACCAATAGTGAAGTAGTTGATTCCCTTTGTCAAGTTGTTTCCCGAGTTGATAACCATTTTATCTTTGGATAATTAATTGGATCAATCTTAAAGCGATTGATCTAATTCATTTGGTAACGAAATATGGAGAGTGTTAAAGAGGGGAAGAACCTGATCGTAGTTCATACACGCTTATGCCTATTCTATGCCAAGGGGGGGATGAGCTATTATCAAAATTGGGTATTTAGTGACAGGGAAATATTGGTTTTTTCTTATTTCTAACTCGTTAAAAGCTCTGAAAAACAGTCTATTAGTGACTTAAGAAATAGACGATAGCTTTTGTTTAAACTTTTTGTAAAAATACGAGTGAGTTATTACAAACCGCTTTTGTTTGATTAGATAGTTACAATTTAATGACGAACTTAACATTAATTAAATATGTTGATTGGAACCAAAAGACTAGATGATTGGTTTATTGTGAAGTATAATGTTTTGTATGTGTAGTGTTTTTCAAAATTTATTATTAGTATCTTTAATCAAACAAATTAGTAATCATCATGAAATGGAGACGTCTAAACGGGGATAGAATTGAACTTCCAATAAAAGACGCGGTTGAAAAGACCCTCATCCGCGAAAAAGAAATGGGCCACAAAATCAAGGTTTGTATCGGAACTGATTCACAGGTGAAAGGAAGCATTATTGAATTTGCCAGTGTGATTGTTTTCCTTAGAGAAAAGAAAGGTGGATTTATGTTTATTCACAATAGTAAGTCCGAAAGAAAAATGACCGTAAGAGAAAGGATGATCTTTGAAGTTGGTAAATCTGTCGAAGTAGCTTACGGTCTTTGTGATTTACTTGACAAATATAATGTAGAGTTGGAAGTCCATGCAGACATTAATACAGATCCGCATTTCCAATCAAACACTGCTCTTAAAGAAGCCATGGGGTACATCTTAGGGATGGGCTTTGTTTTTAAAGCTAAACCCGATGCCTTTGCCAGTTCTAGCTGTGCGGATAAAATGGTCTAGGCCCTGTGTCAACAATTATAAATATAAAAAGGCCCGTTCTGAAACAGAACGGGCCTTTTGTAGAAATAGTTTTAAGAGTTATTCCTTCACTGAGAAAACGACGGTAATTACCCGCTTATCTGAATCAGGCAAATCAATTACATTAATCATAGTTTGTTGATTTTTTTTGACAAACCTTAATGATCTCTTATCCATCTGTTGGGCTTTAGCACCCGAATTTTGAACAGTCCATCCAGCGTCCGACATCGCTTTGCTATAGTACTTGGCGGCGGTATGTACGTTCTCTTTGGTAGCTAGTGCAATCTGATATTTTGTACCCCTATCGTTTTTAATCTTATTGGCCTGCTCAACGGTAGCCTTATCCCAAAGAGGCAAATTCATTGATTTGTAAGCTTCGGGGTATTCGGAACTTAATGCTTCTATTTTACTAGATGTACTCGAGGGCTTTTGATCAGATGACATAGAGGTTGATTCCTCTTTAGATTCTTCAGATAATGGTTTTTTTGTTTCTGAAGTACAAGCCAATAAAAGGCAAACAATCGGTAGTAAGGTGTAGCAAATCTTTTTCATCATATTATTTTAGTTAGGAGAAATGATAATAGCCTTTAGGCAATTTTCAGCCCAAAGATCAAAAGCCCGGAAGGTTGTCACAGATTTCTGAATGCCTTTGAAAGTAGTTTAGATATTCTTGTTTCTAATATGACTGCAAGTGAATAATAAGAATAAGTGGTAACCATCAAAGGTACTTACCAATATGGCTTTTTTCTATGTCTTAGTATCCATCTAGAGAAATATGAAATTCCAAGGAATGGATTTTAGCTTGGTATGTAAAAGTATTGTTATTTGATGTCTAGGAGACCTTGTAATTGCTTTTTTGAGAATCTGCTTTCTTCTATTTAGATGTCTTCTCTGTCATGAAAAATGGTCTGGTT
>JBGCDT010000038.1:0-2938 GCA_045105695.1 Saprospiraceae bacterium
AGGGACTCTCTTGGCCTCAACACAGTGAGATGCGCCATCTTGTTTTTCATCCATATGATGAATTCTATGACAAAATAGTATATCAACGAAACAGTGGTATCGATGACGATACTCTCCGAGCCATGGCTAAGTCTTTCATCGATTTGTTTCACAAAATGAAATCCATGGTGGAAAAATATGATAGAATCGATCTTATACTGGGAGATAAACACCTACAGCCAATCATCCAGGATGAGTCTACCATTGTAGCGAAAGACCTTTTACTCAAATTCTTCCCGGAACCAAATGAAGAGGTCCTACAAATCATACAAAAAATTGCAAGAGGACACAGCAGCATATGCGCAGGCATGATGATTAACCCAAACATCAAATACAATATGGCGCAACACAATTTGGGAGACGCCGTTTACGATCAGAACATCCACAGGTTTCCCATCGGTGGCATTGTTATCAAACAAGGTGGTAAGTGTGTCGCCTTGTTCCCGGGACTGCTGTTAAACCTAGGGCATGGTGAACGGCAAGTTATTGCTAAAGCAGTCGTTATGTCCCTGTCTGAACCTTCTGTACCGTCGGACCCTGAGGTAAGAAATGCGAAAGCCGAAGCAGCCAAGCAAGAAAAGGAAGAGGCAGCCAGGAAGCAACAGATAGCCAATGAAGCAGCCAGGCAACGTGCCGAACAAAAGGCCGGGGAAGATAGGCGACCAGCGGCAACCGCAACGGCAGACAAAGCGGCAGCCGAGCATGAAGGACCGCAGGATCTTAAGGTAAGAAAAGCTAAAGCCATGCAAGAAATAGCCAAAATACGTACATATTTAGACATTAAGCGTAAGAAGATTGGCGATTTAAAGAGTAAGGTAAAATCCATCGACGGTATGCTCAGCGAAGGCACCGACGAAAACAATCGCAGAAAACTAGAGGAAGAGCGAGAAAATCATATTGCTGTTGTGAACAAGGAAGCCCGGGCAATCCAACGTTATAATATGACCCCCGACAGTTGGGCGACCTGGAAGGTCAGCGGCGTTGCCTTCCGTATAATTGTATCAAGCGAAATTTACGGACTTTATGGTAGTTTCTTTGATCAATTACAAGAACAAAGTGAGAGTTTAGTCAATGGCAATAATACTGAGCGAACCATGGCTTTGTTTTGTGCCGATTTGTTCAAGAGTATGAAATCTATCGCGGAAAAGTACGAAAATGAGGACCTCATTTTAGGAGGCGAATTTCTACTACCAATAATCCAGTATGAGTCTGTCATTGCTGCGAAAAAGCTTATATTAGATATATTTAAAAAACCCCAGCAACCCAGTAAAGAACTCATGCATATATTAACTGAAATTGCAAGAAGCCACGCCATGGTGCACGCAAACATAAAGGTACACCCATATATGGATTATGTTGAAACAGACGTTGATTTAACCCTTACCCAAAGAGAGACCGGTTACAATAAAATAATTCACCGCAAACCCATTAATGGTTCTGATTTAGGAGAAGGCTATGAATGTTTCACCTTGTTCCCGGGAATCAGGTATAGATCTGAGGGTACATGGGTCGTTTTCAGTGAAGCAGTCGTTGTACCCATTGATGACCCAGAAACGTCTGGGCGTTTGCTTCCACCTCAGTCCTTTGAGAAAAGAAAAGCTAACGCCATACAAAAAGCGAAGTTTATTTATGGTTCTTATGTAAACCTGCAAGGAGAGATAAATAGAAGGAGAAAAGCCCTAGAGGATGCAGAAGAAAATTCTGAGCGTTGGAAAACTCTCAAGAATACTATCGAAAAGTGGGAAAACGAGTTAAAAAGGCTTCAAAATGGGGAGGGAAACGCTTTTATTGCGATTGACATTGATTCATATGTAGCAAATTTAAATGATAGATATCAAGAACTTTGCGAACTTTGCGACGAATTAGGAGAACCTGAAGAAGCTCTCCAAACCATGGTTCGGTTTTCGACCGCTTTGTTCAAAATTACAAAACACATCCTGGAATCGTATGAAATAAGTCACCTTCTTAGAGCAGACAAACCTCTAATACCAATCATCCAAGAGGAGGCTGTCATTGAAGCAAAAACAGTTGCCTCGAAAATTTTCTCGTTAGATATTCTCCCGGAAAAAAAAATCGACGAGATTTTAGACATCATAGGGGAACTGGGGAAGACACAAGTTATGATTCACGTAAAAATAACATTGGAATCAAGGCTACGCTATATTTCAGATATAGGAAATACCTCTTATAATAAGGAAATTCACAGAAAACCGGTCAAAGGCGAATTGCTCAAAAATGGCGAAGAATGTTTCGTCTTGTTCCCAGCACTTGAAGACTCATCCAAACAATTTTTGACTAAAGCGATCGTTATCCCCGGAACCTTAACACAGGAAACCGCTTCGGATCTTGAGGTAAGAAAAGCGAAAGCCATGGAAGCAGTAGCCCAAATACGAGAAAAAAAACAGGTGGAACTTGATGGTTTTAAAAAGAAGATTGAACAAGCACAAAAGGAGCTAAAAACATGTAAAGACAGTAGATGCGATCAGCTCAAAAAACAAATCGAAGATAATAAACTAAATGTGTTGAGTATGAATTTTCGACAGATCCCGTTAAATTCCACACACTCAGAATGGTTTACCTCGAGAAATCTAGAAAGTTTTGCTAAGTTTGCTGATGTGTATATGGACTTACTCGAAGCACTGCAAGATGACGGGATCTTGGTCAATGAAGATATTGAACTTGACTCTATCGAAGCACTCGAAACCATGGTTTCGTTTTGGGCCGAATTGTTTAACGTAACGAAATCCATCGTGGAAACATACGCAGCTGAGGACCTCTATTTCGGAGCAAAAGATTTACAACCGATCATTAAAGAGGAGGGTATCATTGCATCCACAAAACTTGCTACGAAATATTTCAATAAATCAGGGAAAACAAGTGATAAGGTCATAGAAGTCGT
>JBGCDT010000039.1:0-15199 GCA_045105695.1 Saprospiraceae bacterium
AAAAAACTGTTAACTGTTGACTATTAACCGTTAACTGCTCTCGGTTTGTGTTGAACTATTAAACTATTGGCTGTTGACCTTTAACTTTTAACTGCTCTCGGTTTGTGTTCGACTCGCGATAGACGGAAGTTAATAGTTAAGAGTAAACAGTTAAAGGTCTACCTAAAAATCCTCATCCAGCGTAAAGACCTGCTTCTCCCGATCCGTCATCACACCAGACTTTTGGTAATCACCTACGCGTTTTTCGAAGAAGTTCGTTTTTCCTTGTAGGGAAATCATATCCATCCAAGGGAATGGATTTTCTACATTATATACTTTATCGTTTCCTAGAGAATTGAGGAGTCGGTCAGCTACGAATTCGATGTAAGTACACATCATGTCAGAGTTCATTCCAATGAGTTTTACCGGAAGAGAGTCTGTTACGAATTCCTTTTCGATATTGACTGCGTCGACGATAATTTCTTGAATGGTATCTTTAGAAAGTTTGTTTACAATATGATCGTTGTAGAGCATGCAAGCAAAATCACAGTGCATTCCTTCGTCTCTTGAGATCAACTCGTTGGAGAAAGTCAGCCCTGGCATTAGCCCTCTTTTCTTCAACCAAAAAATAGAACAGAAAGAACCAGAGAAGAAAATTCCTTCTACTGCTGCGAATGCAACGATGCGTTCAGGGAAATTTCCCTGATCGATCCAACGAAGAGCCCAGTCTGCTTTTTTTCTCACGCAGTCCAGATTCTCAATAGCATTGAATAAGTAATCTTTCTCTTTGTTGTCTTTAATGTAAGTATCGATCAACAAGGAGTATGTTTCAGAGTGGATATTCTCCATCATGATCTGGAAGCCATAGAAGAATTTAGCTTCTGTATATTGTACCTCACTTACAAAATTTTCTGCAAGGTTTTCATTCACAATACCATCACTGGCTGCGAAAAATGCAAGTACGTGTTTGATGAAATGACGTTCATCATCTGTTAGTTTTTCCCAGTCATTTTGATCGGCAGAAAGATCGATCTCTTCTGCAGTCCAAAAGCTGGCTTCTGATTTTTTGTACCAAGCCCAAATATCATTGTGTTGAATTGGGAACAAGACAAACCGGTTTGGGTTTTCTGTCAAAATTGGCTCTACTGCTACGCTCATACTTTAATTAGGTTAAGAAAGATTAAATAATAGTGAGCATTCTTTTATGCTCATTCTCAGACATAGAAAGCTCTTTGTAAGTGTACTGTTATAAATTACGCAGCACTTACTGATGCTTTCGTTTTGTTTGACACACCTTCATACTAGTAAGTCAGCCATTTAATGAAAATGACTTCGTCTACTGAGTTTTTTAGTGGTGCACCAAACGGTGCAGTTCCCGTGTGGAAAAGATTTGGTAGGAAAAAATTGTAAATTTCCAGAACCCATCTTTCTAATGAAAAATTAAGATTCTTGCGAAGAAGTCCCTTCTTAATTTTCGTTTCGATTGTGGATAAATAAAACTGGAGGAGCTAATAGTGTTTCTCTAGTTTTAATAATGTCTGTTACAACATTAAATGATGACACTAAGGTAAGGATATTATCTATTCATGGAATTGGTAGTTTTCCACATTTTGTTGATAACTCACTTAAACCCTTGATTTTCAATAGATACATTTTTCATATAATTGTTAACAAGTTTTCCACAGTGTGGAAAACGCTATTTTCAAAAAATGAATATTTGTAACCAAATTAATGACAATTGAGTTTTTACTTTTTTCATTTGTCATTGATAATCAAGTGATTATTTTGATTGACGTAAGGAGATGGTTTTCCAAAAGTAGTAGAAAATTTCTTTTCTAAAACAATCGTTTTTTTCTAAACCACCAAGCCAGTAAGAGACTCACGACAATAGAAAAGATGATGATGTAGAAAAACATGAAGGAGTTTCCATCACTATCAAATGGCAAAGGAACATTCATTCCAAAGAGACTGGCAATCAAGGTCGGAACACTCAGAATAATCGTAATCAAAGTCAGCCCTTGAATCACTACGTTCAAGTTATTGGAAATGATACTTGCGTAGGCCTCCATCGTTCCGTTTAGGATGTTCGTATAGACGTTTGCCATCTCTAGTGCCTGACTATTATCAATGATAATGTCTTCAAACAAATCTGTCTTTGATTCATCGTCGCGAATACCTAAAAAGTCAGACCGCTTCATTTTCATCTTCAAAAGTTCGTTGGAACTAAGTGAATTCAGAAAATAGACCAGGCTCTTTTCAATATTCAGTAGAGAACGTAAGTCCTGGTTTCTACTCGAATGATAAAGCTCTTTTTCGACCAGATTTCGTTTCGTATTCAACTTCTTCAAACAAGTCAAAAAGCGATATACATTTTGCTCTAGTAATTGCAAAACAAAAGCAGAATGATCCGATGGATTGAAGTACTTGACTTTGCCTTCAAGGAACAATTGCAAAACCGGATTCACGTAAGAAGTAATCGTAATGATGTGTTCATCAGTCAATACAATTCCGACAGGTACCGTGATATACAAAGCGTCATTGTCAATCTCTGATTTATTAAGTACCGGAGTATTTACAACGATGAGTTTGATGTCCTCTTCGCGTTCGTAACGAGAGCGTTCATCAATATCAAGAGAATCCAAAAGGAAGTCGAGCGGAATATCGAGGCCATCGGCTAGTTTGACCAATTCCTCTTGTACAAAAGGTGGCGAGATGTTGATCCAGCATTTATTCGTCGGCTTCTCCAACTCTACCAACTGTCCTTCCTCTTTAGTCAGAAAACGAATCATAACCGGAATTTTAGGTTTAAAACGATGGTTCCAATGTTGGCAAACTTACGAAAAATGATTCTTTTAAGAGCCAAGGTTTGAAGGTTTCTCACGGAGGTCTGTTTACAATGGTACAAAGAGCCCAGGGTTTTATTTTCACAGACGAATAAGAAACCACACAGCGTTCGCTGAAGGCACAGAGCTTTTCACATTTGAAAGATATTCGAGTACGCACAGCTAGGTTCTTTTTACCGGTTATCTGATTCCCAAAAGAACCAGTAACCGCAATTTTATTTACCCAAATCTTCAATGAACTTTTTATAAATCCCAAGGTCTTTCTGACCGCCACTCCCCCACTGCGGAGGTTGGCCTTTTTTGATCAGAAAATAATCCGTGACAATATCTGCCTGTTGCTCGGGATTGAAATCTGTAATATTTTTTCCATTCGCTAAGTACCGCTTCAAGGTTGCTACTCCTCCATAGTTGTATCCCATAGTTGAGTGTTGCGCTCGAAGCGCATGAAGCATGTAATTAGCTCCTGTCTTTTCGTACTGCCAAACGTGCATCAGCTCGTGTATCAAAGTACTCTTTCGCATCGTCCCCCAGCTATTGATGAGATAGAAACTGACGTAGCAAATCCGCATTTGTTTGGGACCTCCAGCAGCCCACTGATCTATGCGAACTCGGTTGTAGTTCAAGTTGTCACCATAGATGGTTTTAGCTAAAGCAATCTCTTCTTTAGTCAGTGGCCGGGTATTGAATTTCAAGACAACTGTCAAGGTTTCATACAACTCTCCGATGCCAAAGCACTCTAACAAGTAGATAAAAAAGCTTGTCCACCAAACCGCAAAGCGATGATGAAACTGACTGCCCATTTCGAGCTCCCAGGTTTTGAGTGGCTGCTGAATGATTCCAACACCAATTCCTAGATGCTTTATTAGCCGAAGGAATCTGGTCGGTAACATCAGTAGCACCTCTGCTAGTCGCCATACCGTTGTATAGGACTTGATGAAAAACTGGCTGAATATCCAAACTAATGGACTGCGCACGTAAGTAGGTTTTTTTGAAAATTCCGATATAGGGGGAGAGAAGAGAACGAATAGAAACGTGATGTATCTATCTGTTCTAAATGGTCTATTATCATTGAAAGTAGCCGTTAATAATATTTTGTAAAAACAAACAGCTGGCTACTTTACTTCTCAGATTCCCTCGTCGGGGCAACAAAAGTAGTGGATGAAGAGGAGAAATTATATAAAAGTTATTAACAATGTTTCCACAGATGGGAAAGGATGGAAGAGGGTGGAAGAGGGCTTTGCTCAGATCGCAAAAGAAGGAAACCCTCTTCCACCCTTTTCTGCCCTCTTCACCCTCTCCCACTCTTTTCCAACTTAGCTTCATTCCAAAGCGCATCCATCTCCTCAAGGCTCATCTCTATCAACGGTCGATCGGCATTGGCTTCGATGTACTCAAATCGCTTTTTGAATTTTTTGTTCACTCGCTCCAGAGCTGTCTCTGGGTCGATGCCGGTGAAACGAGCGTAGTTGACTAGTGAAAATAAAAGGTCTCCAAATTCTTCCTCTCTACGTTCGGCGGATTCTTCTTGGTCTACTGTTTCTTTGTACTCCTGCATTTCTTCGATAACCTTGTCCCAGACTTGTTCGGCGTTTTCCCATTCGAAGCCAACTTGCTTTGTTTTATCCTGCATGCGGTAAGCTTTCACCATTGCAGGTAGCGAATTAGGAACGCCTGACAAAACAGATTTTTTGCCTTCTTTCATTTTGAGCTGCTCCCAGTTTCTCTTCACCTCTTCTTCATCTTTCACTTTGAGGTCACCATATATATGTGGATGCCGGTTGATTAGTTTCTCACAAACGGCGTTGAGTGCATCGGCAATATCAAAGGCTCCTTTTTCAGAGGCGATCTTTGCATAGAAAACCATGTGCAACAGGACGTCTCCGATTTCTTCTTTGACTTCCTCCAGATTTTCTTCTAGTAGAGCATCAGCTAATTCGTAGACTTCTTCTATAGTAAGATTTCGTAAGCTCTGGAAGGTTTGCTTTTTATCCCAGGGGCATTGCTCGCGGAGTTCGTCCATGATGGTGAGCAGGCGGGAGAAGGCTTGAAGTTTGTTGTCCATTTTGAGTGGTTTTGATTTTGAAGGCGGAACGTGGATTTTTTGGATGACAAGGATTTTTCGGATCGTGTAATTCTAATGCATTGTAATCTGAAAATTACTTTGTCGCGATCGTTTAATTGAGTTATCTTTGCAGCTCGCAAATATAAACTTTTGCAACGTAGGTTCGTTTTAGTTTTAGATTAAATAATTAGACCTGTCTTTCTAAAAAAGCTCGTCTTTCAAAAAATAAATTTCATGGAGTTCTTATATGTGTTAGCCATCATCTTTGTCGTATTTGGAATGTCCTTCGTAATGATCAACTTACGCCATGTGGTGACGGGTCAAGAGTTCAGAGGAAGTTGTTCTTCTAACAATCCAATGTTGAAAACAGAACTAGGAGAATGTTCGCTATGTGGAAAGAAGGAAGGAGAGGCATGTCAGAATCCTGACGAGAAGAAATAAAAAAAATTAAGCATTGCGGTCATACGACCTAAGAAAATGCTTTAGCAATAAGCTATTATATTCCAGAGAGGCAGTCAAAGTTAATTCTTTGTTTGCCTCTCCGAAAATAGGTTCTAGTACATGTGTCCCATCAGCTCCCGCTTCGTGTTCAGATAACCTTCGTTCTCCTTTTGCGCAGGAATGATTACTGGAATTCGGCTAATCACTTCAATATCTGACTCCTCCATCGCTTTGATTTTCAATGGATTATTTGTCATCAGGTGTACCTTGGTAATTCCTAAATCCTTCATAATCGCAATAGCTTCGCCATACTCTCTTGAGTCAACAGCAAATCCTAAATGCGTATTCGCATCTATCGTATTCACACCAGTGTCCTGAATATTGTAAGCTTTTAATTTTGGGATAAGTCCCATGCCTCGGCCTTCCTGACGAAGGTAAAGAACGAGCCCTCCTTCTTGTGCAGCAACCTGCATCGCCAAATCCAACTGCTCTCCACAGTCACATCTTTTTGAAGAAAATAAATCTCCAGTCATGCACTCAGAGTGAATGCGGATATAGGCTGGCTTAGAAGGATCAAAGTCCTCATGAATCATCGCAATGTGCGGCATCGGATCATCGTCTGCAGTAGAGAAAGCAGCCATTTTAAAGGTTCCCCATTTCGTTGGGATTACGGTTTTTACTTGCTTCTTAATCATTTCTTTAAGTTCTTGTAGTTTATAATTTAGGTTGGGTGGACAAAGAAAATAAGTATTTGATTTTCTCTATTGGAGTAGTTTATAGCTGATAAACATATATCGAATCTCTCTTTGTCATTATCGAAATAGTAAATAAAATAATCTCACAAAAGTTTTTAATTTCTCAAATTAGTTGTATAAATGTGTATAAAATGTATTCAAATAAAGGATTAACAATATCGTCTGTGTTGGAATGAGCTTGTACCTTTCAGACTTAACAAAACACCAAAAGGTCACTCTTTTTGTTATGTTAGCAATCATATTTCTAAGCTGATTATTTAAAATCCATCCATTTCTAATCGTTACCTTTGACCGACAAATCAGTCTAAAAAGCACAACAAAAATCAAATCAATATGACTTACGGAAGATCAAACTATGGTGGTAGAGGCCGTGGATTTAATAAAGGAACGCTCATCATCGCCATCGTTTTGGCTGGCTTCGCCCTCATCCGCCACTACTCCAGCAGAGAACTGAATGAATTCACTGGCGAACATCAGGTTGTCAATATGAGCGTAGAACAAGAGATTGCACTTGGCCTTCAAAGCGCACCTAAAATGGCGGCTCAACACGGTGGTTTACACCCTGATGAAGAGGCTCAAGCTATGATTGATCGCGTAGGTCAAAAGCTAGTAAATAACTCTGTCGCTCGTGAAACAGGATATCGCTGGGACTTCCACTTATTGGCAGATCCAAATACCGTAAATGCTTTTGCCCTCCCAGGTGGCCAGTGTTTTATCACCGCTGCTTTGGCAGAACGCCTTCAGACAGAAGACCAATTAGCAGGTGTCTTAGGCCATGAAATCGGTCACGTCATCGCAAGACATAGCGCTGAACGAATTGCTAAGCAACAACTTACACAAGACCTAACTGGTGCTGCTGTCATTGCGACAGGTGATTACAATACGGCACAAGCTGCGGCTATGATCAGCAACCTAGTAAATATGAAATATGGTCGTGATCAAGAACTACAATCTGATGACCTTGGCGTTCGCTTTATGATGATGGCTGGCTACGATCCTAGAGAAATGGTCGGTGTTATGGAGATCCTAAAACAAGCTGCTGGAGGTGGCGGTGCAGAGCGTCAACCAGAATTCTTCAGTACGCACCCTAATCCAGAAAACAGAAAGGAAAAGATCATGGAGAGTATTGAGAAGTATCGGAATATGGGAGTCGGGAGATAGTTGTTTTTAGGGAGACGGGTAAGAGGACATAGGTAACGGGGGCTTGCCGCACTATTCTATTAGGTTGTTTATTATTTAATTTTACAGCCTATTAGTCTTTGCGATTATCACTTTTTTCGTTTGTTCGATGAGACCTTGTTTTATTTTCACGAAGTAAACACCATTAGCAAAGTTGCTTAAATCTACTTTTGTAGAACTATTGTTAGCATGTCTTATCGCCTTCACAAAGACTACTTTACCACTACTGTTTAAAATAGTTAACGTGGACTGATCCGTATTTAGTTTTCCAAAATTGACATGCAAAACATCCGACGTCGGATTTGGAAAAACAGAAAACAAAGGTTCTTCCAACAATGCTGTAGCAGCACTGACAAACTCCAAAGAATCAACTACGCCCAAAGCCAGATTAAAATAACTTCCACTCCCGGAAGTCTCCAGCTTCACTGTTCTCACCATATAATTATTATTTCCTTGTATCGGATTTTCATCTGTAAAAGTATTGTTAGAAATAAAATCAGCCGTAATTCGAGACCAAGGGCCATTGATACTTTCACTTTTGTAAACGTAGTATCCTTCGATATTCGTTTCGCCAACTGGGGCTTCCCAACTAAGGTTCACCACGCCCCCATCTCCTAAGGTTTCTAAATCAGTAATCGTTTTTACCGGATGCATGCGCAATGTTGGATCACCCATTAAATTTGCATGAACAAGCTGTGGTCCGTTTTGATAGACGCCGTTTGTACTGTTCAAAGTACGCATGGTACTGTAACCAATTGGATAGCCCATTGCCATGTGATGAAAGGTCCAGGGCGGTGAACCCGCCCAGACGTTTGTAAGGGTCAGCCCCTGAGCGAGTGGTGCTCGTAAGAAGTTGTTGGAATTATCCCAATCACCAAACTGACTTCCAAACAACATGGTAAAAACAGAAAGCAAAGAATCTGCAGCAAAGTCTTCAGTCGTTCCTATCCCAGAAGCACTTACATGAGAACCGCTACCACAGCCATAAGACCAGAGATAACTTTCTTCACTCATTGTTTCAAAATAATCCAATTCAGCTACAGATTCATGACCAAACATTGGGGCGAAGTTCCGCCAACCACTAGCCGCTGGTGCCGCGAAGGCTTGTCCAAAATTGTCATCAATCAGCGCGCGACGATTGACCTCGATACTTCCAAGTTTGAATTGATGAGCTTTATTTAGATACTGACGGGTAAGTTCTATTTCACTTAATGTAAAATCAGAAAGATTACTCAGGTCTACCCTACCGACCTGTAGTTCTAGTTTGGTAGGTATAGAATCCTGATCGAATTTTCCATCGCCAGGTACATTGTGATTTCTTTCGAAAAAAGCAGTGGTAATATCAGCGACCTCGTCAGTCCAGTTGCCATTCATTTCTCCGTAATAAGAATCGGCAGACCAAGCTCCCTGGTGATTTTCACTATGGGTATCTGGGTAAATATTTCCTGAATAGGGAACCGGAATATGGCCCAAGAGATAGACTGCTTTCAATGTAGAACTATTGCCTCCCTGGCCACCACCAGTAGACAGGTTATAAACTGTTTGTATTTTGGATCGAACTTCTGTTACTGGTTCATTGATAGAAATTCCTTGCATGCTCACCAGCCAACCATCACGAATAAAATCCATCTGTAAAGTGAGCAGTTCCGTTTCCAGCGGAAGCAAATAACTACTGTCTACTAACAAAAGGATTTCTCCTCTATCTTCCTGAGCAGGAAGCTGAATCCCCGAATAAATAAACCCATACTTAGGTCGCTCCGCTATGAAATCTCCCACATCACCAGAACTTGCTAGCAACTCATCATTCGCTGAATCTTCTAAGACCCAAGAAGTACTATTGGGAAACATATCCGGGTTGATGGTAACAATGACTTGCTCGCAAGAATCAGAATCATTACATAAAACAAATTCAGTAATTTCCTCCCCTCCAAAGTCATCTCCATAAGCTTTCACTTCCCCACAAGCTTCCACCTGGTAGTAGCCAAATCCAAAATTGCAACACAAGCCAATGTCATACATATCACTGATGGTGAAACGTAATTCAAGGCCAGATTCCAGACAAAAAGTATCACGAATTAAATCAAAGTCTTTTTTGAAAAAAGCATATTCGTAACCAATTCCTGTTTCTATACCTTCATCAAAATAAGAGGTAGCATCTCCGGGCAACGAAGCAACCGCATCTCCCCAGTCCATCGCGTCAAGTTCTTTTCTATAGACTTGATAACCAGAAGCGGAAGCATCAACTGGCCAATTGAAATCAAAGCGAGCAGGGGTTTCTGTTATTGTAGTGCTTACTTCTACAGAACGCTCACGAGCGCTTTGCCCGGAGAGTGTTTCTCCAAAAGCAATCAGCAATACCAATGATAGAAAAGATGTAATTTTACAGTCCATTAGAACATATTCATTTGTGAAATCTGATTTTCGGGACTGTGAAGGAGTTTCGAACTTCCGTCCGACGAACAAAATTACAGATTTATTTCAAGGCCACTCAATTTGCCATAAGCTATTTAGCGTCTCCTTTTATGCAAAAACAATTTTAGAAAAATAAAAGTACTCGTTTTTCGAAATAAGCATTTATATTTGAATTCTCTTTCCTAGTTATCCCGATCATATTGATAACTCATAATTTAATCACATGCAAAAGACATTGTTTTTTCTGTTGGCCTTTTTGGTCACAACTACCCTTTCGGCGCAGCAACTAATCGTTGAGGCATTCTCTGCTTACAATCTAACAGCTTACGATAATGATAACCTTAATCAAGGATCTTATTTTCCACTAGGATTGCGTGTTGCTGGCGGACATGAGTATGTACAACTCGGATTGGAATATCGCCAAAGCATTACTAGTCCAGAATTAGAATTCAAAGATAATCCAAGGCGAGCCTTACAGCACGACGAAAGATATTATGGCGCTCTGGTCAGAGTTAATATTTCTTCATTACCTGTTTACCGAGCAGGTTTGGTATTGAAAGGAGGTGCTGGTTTTTACAACTACGAAGAGCGGCAAATCGAAACGGATAATAATTTAATCTTGAATAAAAATGAGCTAGGCCGCCAGTTGGGATATAATGCAGGAGCAGGTTTGTCGCTCCCAATATATGGTATGTTCCATCTCGAAATAGGCTGGCAATACAATATGGTTGGTCGAGATGCCTACGTAGATGAAGGACTTGCGATGCCGGAGTATGATGCGAATTATCATTCCTTCCAATTTGGTTTTAGTACCAACTTCATGTTTGGGAAAAAATCAGTAGAGTGTAAAAACAGAAAACATCGAAAGCGTGGCAGACATGGCCGTGAGGGTTGGTATCGCAACTAAGAACTTGTTAGGAATCTAATTATATGGCTGACAAACACAATTTTTGGTTCTAAAATCAAAATCCAAAGATGCTCCAAGATTTAAAATAACTCAAAAAGTACAAACACTAAAAAAGCAGTTAGCTTCGTTTTCACGAATGTAACTGCTTTTTGATTTTTAAGTGATTGATACTGTGTTCAGCGGGACTATGTTTTCATTAATTTGTTTTTGGAACAGTCGGTAGTATTCTGAATTAGAATTTTCTACCTCTGTTTGACATAACCTCTGCGGTTAAAACCAGCGATCCACCAATAGCAAACGCACCGGACACAATGATAAAAATTAACATAGTCTGTTTAAATTAAGTAGGTTAAATAATCAGCCATCTTGTCTCTAGGGGAAGACATGCAATATGGGAGTTTTTTTTGTAAAAAAAGAAAAAAAGACCTAGTTAATTTTCATAAAAAATAAAAGTAATTCCAAAGATTGACATTTTACATATTTCTTTATTTGAAGAGCTGGTTCACAGATTTATAAGATTATAAAAATGGAATATATATTGCCTCCTAATTCTGTGTTGGTAAATTTCTATTCTTTGGCTAACTTGCAAATTGTAAAAGAGAACTATTTAATGATACACGCATCCATCGTTCAAAAGGTTAGAGTGGAAGTAGATCGGATTTTCGAAGAGGAAATCACAGATCTGTTTGTGTATCATAATAAGGCACATACCGAATCTGTTGTCAATAATTGCCTACGCTTTGCATCCGATTATGACATATCGGAATACGACAGAAGTATTTTGGAAATTGCTGGCTGGTTTCATGATGTTGGTTATTCTAAGGGCTACGAAAATCATGAAGACAGTAGTGAGAAAATAGCAAGAGCTTTTTTGGGAAAGCTAACTATACCGAAGGAACAGATTGATCAAATTGCCAAATGCATACAAGCCACTAAAGTCGAAACGCTTCCAACCAATCTTTTAGAAGAAATCATCAAGGACGCTGACTTGGCAAACTTAGGAGAAGGCACTTTCTTCGATCACAGCAAACGGCTTCGGCAAGAATGGTTTACCATCTTAGATGAATATCATACAGACCAACAATGGAATGAGCTGAATCAAAACTTCTTGATGCAACATAAATATTTCACCTCTGCTGCCATCAATCGACTAAGGGCTAAAAAAATAGAGAACTTGGAATATCTTCAGAAGGAATTACTACTGATGAAAGAGAAGTAAGCTACCTCCTTTTTTGCATAAATGACTTCGGCGGAGATAAAAACAAACCTACCTTAAAAAAGCCGCTGTCTCTTTTGTACACTCTGAAATCAATATCAGCAACGGTTTGCTCTCCATTCACATTCGCTTTGAGATAGCGGATGTAACCCGTTTTCATTTCCATCCAAATCCACTTACTCAGCTTTTGCTGAAAAGCAATATTGAGTTGACCTTCTGGATTATTGATGACATACCGACCAAGCGGACTCGATTCGTTTCCTTTTTCTAAATCCACTCCATAGTTGCGAGAAGCAAACTCACCTCCGAATAATATCAATGACGCTGGATTCATTCGATAACGAATCATGCACTTCACTGGTAAAGTTGCTTCAATTCCCCAACGCTCGTTGAACGTTTGATTGTAAATTAAAAAAGGGAAAGCGGCCATCCCACGATAACCAAAACGAGTGATAACTCCAAGCCCCCATTCCTTATATGCAGTTGGCTTTCGTCCAACAACACCTACCAGAAAAGATTCCCGATAGCGATTGTCCACAGTTAAAAAAGAATCGTAATCGCCATTGTAAGATAACTCCGCTTTCATCCCTACATAATGTTGATGACCTATAGAGCGAGACACGTAAGCACTAAAACGATGACTCTTTAATTTCTTACCATCCAAATTATGAAAGAGCCAACTGTCTTGTTGATCTGGATCATCCATGATATAGACTTCTTCAAAGTAACGTGCGCCAAAAAGGACTTTAAATTTCTCTCGATTAATGATTGGAACTTTAAACTTTACAAGCAAATGGTGATTGCCCTGCACTGTTGTAGACTCTTTGTTAGAAGAGCGCTGACCATAGCCAGGGAAATAACCATATTCGATCATAGCTCCCTTACCAGGCGACTTATGCTTCACACCCGGTTGACAAAAATCCTTAATGGGCGTAAAGGTTTCCTGCGCAGAAATAGTCAGCACAATCATCATGAAAAACAAGAAAATTGGTATCCGTTTGTTGTTACACATAGGAATAACTTACCGAAGTTGATTCAAACAACTTCATTACTAAATGGACAAATGTATTACGTTGGATGAGGGGTGTTTGAAAGGAAATCAGGAGGTCTATTCGCTATTTTGCAAAAACCAGTCCTGTTGTCAATTAGCTACAAATATCACAGTCCGTTGCATCCACCAGATCAATCAAATCATCAGCGGCCATACCAATCATCAGACCGCGCTGACCAGCGTTGATGTAGATGGCTTCCAGGCCGACAGCACTTTCGTGAACGTAGAGTGGGAAGTGTTTTTTCATACCTAAGGGAGAGCATCCGCCTCGGATGTAGCCGGTAAGGGATTGGAGTTGTTTGACGGCAGCTAAAGCTATTTTTTTGTTGCCGCTCACTTTTGCTAGAGCTTTTGGATTAAGTTGTAAATCTCCTGGAACGAGGGCGACGATGACACCAGTCTTGTCTCCAATGGCTACAAGTGTTTTGTATAACAAAGGTGTAGGAAAACCGAGACTGGCAGCTACGACAGAGACTTCGAGGTTGTCAGGGTCGTAAGTGTATGGATAGAGCTGATGAGGAATTTTCTTTTGGGAAAGGAGGCGAGTGGCGTTTGTTTTTTTCATGAGTGATGAAAACAGTTTTTAAATGCTACGTTTACTAAACTTAAAGAGCGCAGTAAACGTAGCATAGAAAAATTACAATTTATACATATTGTTACTTCGCTCCACATCAGCCATTCTACCAGAAGCATCAATTTCAATAGACTTGATTTTAGTCTCTGGTTCATCAATTGTGAATTCATAAGTCGGATTCGTCCAAGGCCAGTCCTCTAAAACTTCGTACTTCATGTCAGACGATTCTTGCTTCTTTTCACCGCGCATGATCCGTAGTGGAATGTGATACAATACTTTGTCACCATTGTCCATAGTAACTAGTACATCTGTTGGCATTGGCATCATACCGACACGCTCCAAAGTGATCTTTGTCTTCTTACGCTTCTTACGTTTCTTTTTGAGTTTCTTTTCTTTGATTTCTCTTTCTCCGTCATTGTTCGTAGAAAAATCCCATTGTTTCTTTCCTCCTTCGATGGACTTGATTCCGTAGTCAATCATGTAAGTGGTATTCACCCAGTACTCGCGATACCAGTCTAATTCCAGACCAGATTCCTTTTCCATAATTCTAATAAAATCATTAGGATTTGGATGTTTGAATTTCCAAGCATCAAAGTATTCGAGCATTCCTTTATCGAAAGCTTCTTCACCAATGATGTATTCCAACTGGTGTAAAAAGACAGCACCTTTTACATAGGAACCGACTCCGTAAGCAGCATTCGTAGTAAAGTGATCTGCGTGTGTACTCAGTGGTTCTTCTCTTCCGCTTTTCGCAAAATTAGCATAACCAACGTAAGACCCAGTATGTGGATCGTTCGCTACTTTACCACCCAGAGCTCCAATTTTTCTAAGGTGATTCATCACTTCACTGGTAGCATAACTAGTAAATCCTTCATCCATCCAAGGATACAAACTTTCATTAGTTGCCAACTGCATCTGATACCAAGAGTGCATCAACTCGTGAACAGAAACACCAACCAAACTTCCCAGGTTTCTATTACCTGTAATCAATGTCGCCAGTGGATATTCCATTCCGCCATCGCCTCCTTGTATAAAGGAGTAAGAATCATGTTGGTATTTTCCGTAGGTCTTATTGATGAATGTAAACGCCTTGTCCATGATCCCTGGCAAACGTCCCCAGGTGTCATCTGTGTTTTTATCCTTTTGGAAAAAGAAGTGCATCATCGGACCGTTTTCAGCTTTGAGTTTGGTGTGCGTGTAGTCAGGGTCAGCAGCCCAAACGAAGTCGATCACATTAGGTGTTTTGAAATGGTAGCTTAACATTCCATCCTTTGGCTTTTGTATTTTCTGATCTTTCTCTTCGTAACCATTACCAACTTCAGAAGGGTTTTGCAAATAGCCACCTGCCCCTACAACATAGTCTTTATCAATATTTATGGTCACATCAAAATCGCCCCACACCCCGTGGAATTCTCTTCCGATATAAGGATTGGCGTGCCAGCCTTGGTAGTCATACTCTGCCAACTTGGGGTACCATTGAGACATGGAATAAGAGATGCCTTCTTTGTTGTCTCTACCTGAACGTCGGATCTGTACTGGCACCTGAGAGTTAAACTCCATATCGAACGTAACATTACTGTTAGGTTTAATGGGCTCATTTAGAGTAACTTCCAAAATAGTTCCCACCACTTCGTAAGAAACATCTTTCCCGTTTTGCTTTAGCGAAGTGATCTTATGGTAACCGATTTCATTGTCCTTTAGATTACCAATGCGGCTGCCTACTCTTGGATCAGAATCGCCGAGGGTGATGTTGCGCACATCCATCATGGAGCCAGGTTGG
>JBGCDT010000040.1:0-5466 GCA_045105695.1 Saprospiraceae bacterium
AAATAAACGACTTCTCCAATAGCGTTGAAAATAGTATAGCGCTCTGGTACTTGTGTACCGAAGTTTATGGTCAAAGATCCATCTGTCGGATTAGGATAGATGAGCACCTTTTTCTGAATCTGCTCAGCAAGCGAAACGGTAAATAAGGATATACTTTCTGAACTTTCGCAACCAAATTCATTAGTTGCAGTCACAGTATACATTCCATTAACAGAGGGGATTAAAGTAGAAGAAGTCGCACCTGGAATGATCACGCCATCTAAAAACCATTGGTAATTGGCAAAACCAAAATCGGTTACGAGCGTACCGCCTTGTATGTTTGAAAAGACCAAACTCAGACTAGGAATCGGGTTCACCGTGAAAGTGATGGCGTTACTTAATACGGGATTGGGAGTGGAGCAGAGGTTACTACTTTCTATTTCAATTTGTACAACATCATTATTAGCTAGTGTGCTAGAAGTAAAGGTAAGACCGCCTTCCTGAGCCAACTGTCCATTCAGAAACCATTCTGTATTGGGGGCATTTCCTACGTTTTCAGCATTAGCTAAAATGGAAATATTATCATTCTGACAGATCTCCTCAGCGTCGGTAAGTAAATTGACAGCAGCGGGAATATTGGGTAAGATGACTAGCTCGAAATCAGCTACTGCGCTAGAGCATAAGCCATTCTCAGAAGTGGTGTACTGCAAGGTGACAATGGTCGTGTCCATTACTTCGGGTGCGATGAAGGTGGTCTGATTAATTTCTCCATCTCCTAACAATTCCAAAGTACCTCCTGATGGAAATAGATTTAGCGATAGACTGGCGCCACTACATACTTCTTCTGGAAGACCGATGAGCTGAGGATCTGGACAGGTGATTATTTTAGTTACAAATCCAGTTTCATTCTCTTGGGTGCTTTGAAAACCATTTGAAAAAATACCTTCAGGAGAATTGGTCGTTCCTGCTAGATAAACATTACTAGCTTCGTCAACATACAAACTTCGGGCAAGGTCAACATTAGATCCGCCGTAGTAGCTGCCCCAAAGTCTATCTCCCCCAGCGGTGAAACTGACAATGTAAGCATCTGAACTACCGCCACCATAGCTGCTTTGAAAACCATTTGAGGCAATGCCTGATGTACTCTTAGTGATTCCAGCCATGTACACATTGTTCTCCATGTCTGTGGCACAGGCGTATCCTATGTTCGCACCAGATCCTGGCCCACCACCGCCGACTCCATAATAGGTTCCCCAGAGTCGTTCTCCATTTGTGTTGAACTTAGCTAAGAACGCTTCGGCAAAGGTATTTTGGAATCCATTAGATGCCATGTTGTTAGAAGATCCTGTTTCCCCCGAAATGTATATATTTCCCAGATTGTCACTGACACAACCATAAGCGATGTCTTCGCCAGAGCCACCATAGTAGCTGCTCCACTGTAGGACTCCGGCAGCATTGTACTTTGCTAGGAAAGCATCAGTTTGTCCGCCACCAAATTCCGACTGATGTCCGTCCAGGAAGATGTCATCAGTAGAGGCTGTTCTACCTGTAATAAAAACATTGTCTAAATTATCACAACTCACATAGAATGCAAACTCTTGCTCAGCGCCTCCGTAATAGGTAGACCAAAGCAGGTCGCCTGAAGGATCAAATTTTGCTAGAAAAGCATCTCCGGATAGTCCTATTTCATCATCTGGAGTTTCTTGATAACCGTTAAGGACGGGGAAATCTGATGAAAAAGTTCTTCCTGTGATGTACACGTTGTCTTGATTATCAATAGCAATGGTTCTCGCCACTTCTCCATCCGATCCTCCAAGATAGGTTGCCCACAATCGTTCACCTGCGGCATTAAACTTTACTAAAAAAGCATCTGTACTACCATTGTAGGTGTTTTGAAAACCATTAAAGGATAGGCCAGAGTCTTGTGTGAAACCGGCTATATAAACATTCTGCTCAGAATCTACAGCTACGGATATTGCTCCTGTGAAACTAGCAAAACCACCACCACCATAATACGTCGCCCAGATCCTGTCGCCTTCACTGTTAAATTTCACTAAGTAGGCTGCGGCTATACCTCCGTTTAAGGCAGGATTAAAATTCTGAAAACCTCCACTGGCGAGACTATCACTGCCATAGGTCGTTCCACAGGCATAGACATTTCCTAAAGCATCTGTGGCTACGGCATTAAGACCTTCTGTTCCACTTCCACCATAGTAAGTGCCCCATTCTATTTCTGGATCTATTGCTGCTATCCGTCCGTCATGCTCTTCGAAGGCATGGTTGGAACAAGAACGATCAAAGAACGTTTCCTCCAGCGGTGAGCCGTCAGCACTGGTCAATAGTATAAAGAAGCAATAAGTAAGGAGTGAAAGGTGATGAGTGGTTTTCATAAGTTTTTGTTGTTGAGTGGGTGTATCTGGAGTTGTATTTAGTCTTTTTTGTCTAATGACTTCTTAAGTATTTTTGCTTTGTTAGTCATGTAAGAATCCGTCAGCCAAATGCCCAGTCTCATTTCTTTAAGATGAATAATGACGTTGGCTTTTTTGCAAGATTCTGCATCTGGAAAAAATGGGACTCCGTTGACTATCCAGGTGAGCGCTCTCAAGCATTTTGCTAGTCTGGGGTACCAAGTTTTATTTAATTCAACAGATCGTAAATCATGGTAAGCGTAAAAACCTGAGTTTTGTTTGGTCTGTTCATCAATTAATTGAAATCCATTGTCAAGAAGTTGGAATTCAATTTTTGGACTTTTCTTTAGGAGGATGTTTTCACTCATCATATTTTGATTTAGGCCATTTTCTACAAAGTACTCATAAAAGTAATTATCTCAAAACTGTTAAGTGACTGATCAAATTAATGATAAGCTATTGTCAAAATTATCTTTTATTTACTCTTCCTCATCCTCCTCGTCTTCATCCTCATACATTAACTCCTCCAACTCCTCAACAATAGTCAACACCCAGTGAATCATCTTTATGCTCAAATACTTCGCAATGCCAGCCTTCCGACTGGCACTCTTCAATACTTTTATTCGTTTGTAGCCAATGCTGTTTTGTTCTGCCACTTCGATGTACTCGTCCCATTCTTCATGGGAGATTCTATCGAATTGAGCTCTAAGGATGTCTATGTCGGTTGGGTCGTTAATGTCGTAGTCGGGCATATGGAAGGTTTGTTTTTTTTCTTGGGTTGAGGAAGTTGATTTTCATTTGGGTTAACCTACTGTAGGGAAGTATTGTTACACATTTTGGACGCTTTATTTTTTTGACTTATTGAATTTTTTCCATTCTAATAGATACTGAAAAGCGGTGGATTTGAAGGGGCTCCAAGGTTTGGAGATTTCTTTCATTTGAGCTTTCAATTTTGACTTAGGGTTTAGCCCATACAGCTTTGTCATGATCTGCTTAATGTGAAAGTCGTCATAAGAAAATACATTAGGTCGATTTAAGGTGAAAATTAAAATCATGTCTATCGTCCATTTTCCTATTCCTTTTATTTGAGATAATTCATTTATTATTTTTTCATCAGAAAGCTTCTCCCATTTAAGATCATTCTTTTCCCAATGTTGAGCAACACTTAAAACAGTTTCATACTTTTTTATAGAAAGGTTGCTACCCTCAAATGCTTTTCTTTCAAATTCTGGAAAAATATCAGGATTGAGTATTTCTAAGTTCGATTTAGCAAGCATATTTTTGAAATATCTTTTTTGTACTTCTATAATGTATTTGCTGTTCCAAAACACAACTCATTAAATCATGGAAAACATTTTTGGTACTGACTATTTGAGAAGGAGGAATAGTCGTAATTATTTCTTTTAAGATAGGGTCCACTTTTTTTAAATGATTAAATTCAGTTGTCATTTTATTTTTTTGTGAGAGGAAATGGATTTCGCATCTATGAGGTGATCAGCTTTTGTTGGGTATTGGTATAGGGTTTTGGATGTTGTGTGTGTCGAATGTGATCTAGTTTCTTTCAAAGTTAAGAAATTATCGTAAAGCGCTGTAGGCGCCTTAGGATTCTGGGGAGATGAAAATTCTCCTGTCGCTTGTTGTACGTTCTGAGTTTGTTTTTTCAATTGTAATCTAGGTTATCAATTGACCTAAGACTTGACTCCATAATAAGAGTCGTATGAATGAGGGGCTAGGGCAGAGCTCTACTTTTCTACTCGACTCCCTGTTGGCTTTTACCTTCTATTCCTAAAGTGCAAAAATATTGAACCCATTGCGAGAAGAATACTCATCAAAATAAAAGACGATTGCGTACTTTCAATAAAATTCACAAATGTTCCTACAATTACTCCCCCTCCAAGCCAAACAGCTAATGAACTTATCCAACAGCAGCCTGTACCGATGACAAAAGTAACTATGCCACCAAATAGTGTTTTTTTATAGTTTTTCATTCAGCTATTATTTAATGGCAGTTATTGAAATGCTTGTAACTCTGGAGGCAATGTCCTTAGCTTTATCGCTATCAAGATTAAAATTTATTTCTTCTGCAATTTTCTTAATTTGAGGATCGGCCAGCATTAATTCTAGTGGAAAATTATTCTTTGATTCAATTTTAATATTAGAAAATCCAGCATATTTTACATACTGCAAATAGTCTTCTATTTTTTCAGCTCCTGATACGCAAGCAATATGTCCAGCCAAAGATTTTTTTATAAATTCAGGTAATTCTTTTTCCAGGACAATATCACTTACAGATAACTTTCCTCCTTTTTTTAATACTCTGAAAGCTTCATTGTAAACCTTGTCTTTGTTTAAAGATAAATTTATTACACAGTTGGAAATAACATGGTCTGCAATTTCATCTGAAAGAGGAATGTCCTCAATATCCCCTTTTACGAATTCAACATGGCCATAGTCTCCTTTCTTGGCGTTTCTCCTCGCTAGGTCAAGCATATCATCTGATAAATCTATGCCTATTACTTTTCCACTTCCAGAAACGATAGGAGCTACAATAAATGCGTCAAACCCTGCTCCAGAGCCTAAATCAACAACTGTTTCTCCTTCTTTAATTTTTGTTAATGCAGAAGGGTTTCCACAACCTACTCCTAAATTAGAATTATCTGGAACTGCCGCTAATTCCTCTTTAGAGTATCCAATAACTTCCCCCACCTTGGCAGCATTTTCGGTTGGGTCACAACAGGCAAAAAGTTTTGAAAAAAGTCCACCTGCCGTTGATTTTGCTAATTTTCCATAGCCTTCGATTACCGATTGTTTTACTGAATTTGTATTCATCTTTTAAAGATTTTAATTGATTAATTAATAACACAAATTTCAGCTAAATTTATTTGGAATCAATTGACATAGGTCAAGTCTGAGAAAGTTTTCTTCGAATTCGACTAAGGGTTTCAGGTGTTCACGCTCATTAAGTTAAGACTTTTCTTTAACTTACAAAACAAATTACACCAAATGGTAAACCCACTAAAATATTGTCTTTCCGAACTACGTAAATTCCTAGTGTTGACTCCGCAAAAACGGTTAAAGT
>JBGCDT010000041.1:0-8460 GCA_045105695.1 Saprospiraceae bacterium
ATTACCTTCACTAAAGTAATAGCCATCTATTCTTAATGTATTACTAGTAAAGTCAGTTCTAACCAACTCAATTTCAGCATCATCTTTATCACATGAATAAAAAACACACATTAGACAGAAAATGAATATTCTACTAATTAACATAAAAGGTTTTAATTTTAATGAGCTGAGTAATTGTTTGAGTTACCATAGTAATACAATGGTAAGTTTTACTCCGCTAGCACCACCTCTGATAAGAAAATAACAATGCGACCGCTTGCATCGACTTTGTAAGCCGGTATAAATCAGAGCTCCAACCTGCAAGGTTGATGCTAGCAAGTTTTGAAATGACTAAGAAATTACTCTCCCAATTTCCGCAACCCAATCCGCAAAAGCAACCCAATCGGAATTAACAAAATCCACTGCGGAGCAAAAATGGAAAACCAAACACTAGCAACCAAAAACGGAATTCCTGATAGCATATAAAAATCGCTTATCAATTTGAGATGACTAGTATCTTTAATCTCCAATCCTTTGAAAGCAGCTACCAGAATATGATAAGAAGTAAAAAACAAAAGAATGGTAACCATATGCCAAACAGCGACGAATTCGCCTTTTGCCTGGATCATCATATTGCTATCAATCAATGGATTTACTAAATCAATTTGACCAGCTATCAAATGAACAATAGCTGTTAGTAAATTCAAGACTCCTGCAATTTTCAGATAGCTATTTTTCATGGCTTACAGTTATTTGTTTTTTACAACTTTCATCACGGCATCTCGATCTGCTTCGGTATTAGCATTCCTAAAAACATCCAACTCAGATTCTTCAACGGGAATAACTTCCACATCCGTATTAATCAAAACCTTTCGAGGGCAGGAGTAGCCTTGCCCTAAGAATCGGAGCAGTTCAAAATAACTCCTGGGTTCCCAAATCGTAATCAGGGGCTCCGGAAAAGCATTGTTAGGATTGTTAAAAGCGGTAGCTACTTTTGATGGATTTCTATAGTTGAGGAGCTTTGTAATTGTATTGTTATCTAAGAGCGGGTAATCACAAGCGACGACCATCCAGGCATGATCTGGTTTTTGCCGAAAGGCAGAGAGTAAGGCGCCGAAAGGTCCAAGGTCTTGAAAGCTGTCTGGAAGGGTAGGGTAGTTGGAAAGCGATTCTATTTGATCGGGACGGCAGGAAATATAAGTCTCCTCACAGAAGGGGGCAATCAAATCATGGATATATTCCCGGTGTGGTTTGCCGTGGTATTCGATCAAGCCTTTGTCTTCTCCCATGCGCTGACTCTTTCCGCCGGCGAGTACCAAACCAGCGAGCGAAGGAACAGAGGCCAGCAATAGTATATGTAAGTACGCTGTTATTTTTTCCCGTTCTTCGATTTTTAAAACGATGGTTTGCTCATTCATCAGTGGCTTTACGAAATCTGGGATTTCAGTCATGCCTTTTTCCAATAGGACCAAAACGATGTTTGTCAGTCGATCCGTTTTTCGTTGCAAAGATTCCAGTTTCTTTTCGTCGATGACTACGATTTGGCTATTAGCTGTGAAGTGATTCCCATTGACCAAAACAGCATCCATCCCATTGAATTGACTACGATATTGATGGCTGTCGAACGAAGCTTTAGATTCAAATCTATGATGCGAGATTTTATCGGTGTACTCCATTGCTGCGCCATGATTCATTGCTGTTTTTTCGCCATCAGCAATTTCTGAATCGTCTGTGGATTTATGGTCTGCATCGACGTAAGCCATTTTGTACTTTACAGAAAGTGCTTTTATCAGATGAAAGGATAGTTCCTTTATTTTTCCGCAAGGTGTCCCTAAAATCGCCCATTCAGTTCTGCAAAAGAAACCGATGTCTGGACGAGCTAACTTAGCGTGTTTTTGATGTTTTTTATTCATTTTATATAAGGTTGATAGGGTTGATGAGGTGAGTAGGGTAGATAGGATGGATGCGGCCGAAGGAAAAACTTATCAGCCCCATCCACCTCATCTCCTTATCTGCCTCACCTACTAAAATCCCGCTTCCCGCCGGTCTTACTCATCAGCTTTGGTTCTTTGATAATGACGTCGGGAGAGAATGCTTTGCACATGTCGTAGCTGGTAAGTGCGGCGACGGTAGCTCCGGTCATGGCCTCCATTTCGATTCCTGTTTTTGCAAATACGGTGGCGGAGCAATCGATTACTATTTCTTTTTGCTCATTAATATTAATTTGAATTTGACAATCATCCATACCTACCGGATGACAGAGCGGAATCAGTTCGGAAGTTTTCTTTGCCGCCATTATTCCAGCCAAAATAGCGGTGTGAAAAACGGGGCCTTTTTTAGGATTGATAAACTGATCCGCTTCCAATTTTTCAATAATAGCCAAATCCATAACAATAGTACTACGTGCCGTAGCTGTTCGGCGAGTAGCTTGTTTTTGACCGACGTCTACCATGGATGGTTGACCTTTTTCGTTGAGATGTGTGAATTTATTTTCCATAAGATTACATCATTTTTTATAAAAATATATTGTAGTCTATTGTTTGAAAAGATAAAGCGGATAGACTTCTCCTTTTTTGAATAGATTTTTTCCTTGCGGTAATTCAAGGAAAGCATCTACGGTTGTTAGATTTGCTAAATCACCAGAGCCGCTGCCTTCAATTGGAGTGGCTAGAATTTGTCCTTGATCATTATAGCTTACACGAACTTGCAACAAATAAGTGAGATCTGGTTTAAACGTAAAGTCATTAGTCAGTACCGCATTTGGAATTTTACGCTCAGGTAAATTCATCGTCTTATCCAACCAAGGCTGAATGAAACGAGTCGTACACATGTAGGAAGAAACTGGATTTCCTGGCAAAGCGAATACGACCGATTTGCCATTGGAGCCAAACCAAAAGGGCTTACCTGGTCTTTGCTTCACGCCATGGAAAAGTCTGTTTACTCCTAGCTCCATGAGAACGTCTGGTACATAATCAAACTTACCTTTAGAGACCCCTCCACTCAGAATGACCAATTCAAAATTTTCAAGGACTGTTGAAAGTAACTCGATTAATATAGGACGATCATCATTTAAATGGAGAGCTTCTGCTGAGACACCTCTTTGTTGCAAAGCACTGATGATATTATGCACATTTGATCTTCTAATTTGATGCGCTGCTGGTCGCTCATGTACAGAAACTAATTCATCACCTGTAGAAATGACAATGGTCTTTGGAGCCTTTATGACGTTGATTTCTTTGTGGCCAATAGTGGCTGCAATTCCTATTTCGGCAGGACCAATATATTTGCCAGGAGCTACTAGTAAATCTCCTTTTGTACGATCAAGACCCTTTGCGTGCACATTTTGTTGGGATTTTATTTTATCAACTACAATAGTCGCCTTTCCATCATTGATTTCTAAATCTTCGTAGCGGATTACTGTATCTGTTCCAAGAGGGAGCATGGCTCCAGTCATTACTTCTAGACAGTTTTTAGGATTTTCCAAAATAGCTTGTGGTGAACCAGCAGCGGCAACGCCAAAGATTGGAAAATCGAGTTGGCCACTTTCAAAGCTTTGATAAAGAATGGCAATCCCATCCATCGTCACCCTGTCAAAAGGAGGGAAGTCTCGGTCGGCATAGAGCGGCTCTGCGAGTACTCGACCTAGGGCATTAGCCAATTGAGTTTTCTCCGTTTTCACGGGGATGGTATTATCGAGAATGGTTTGTAGCGCTTGGTTTAGTGTTGTCATTTTTTTTGAAAAGGTGGTTGAGGAGGATGGGGTTATTGTTTCTTTGGTCGATTTACCTGGCCTTCGAAGACTAAGGTGGCTGGGCCGCAGAGCCAGATGTCGTTGAATCCTTGATCGCTTGGGGTGAGGTGAACTTCCAGCTGTCCTCCTTTGGTTTGAATCTTTATATTTGACTTATCGGTTGCTTTTCTTTTTAGCGCGTAAGCAATCGCTGAGGCAGTGACGCCGGTTCCGCAGGAATACGTTTCCGCTTCTACACCTCTTTCGTAAGTCGCTACGATTAATTCACTTTTAGTTTTTTCAACAAAGTTAACATTGATTCCTTTTTCGCGAAAGCGTTCCGAATAGCGAATGGCCTGACCGTTTTCAACAACATTTATATCGTCCACATCTTCTACAAAAACTACGTAATGTGGCGAACCAGTATCTAAGATGTAAGCATCTTCATCCAACTCATAACTTTTGACATTGGACATTTTCAACTCTACTTTATCGTTCTCCTGAATGCGAGCCTCATGTCTTCCATCAATAGCATCGAAAGAACATTGGTCTTTTATTAGTCCCAACTTTTTTGCGAAAGCAACAATACAACGACCACCATTGCCACACATGCTACTTTCTTTTCCATCAGAGTTGAAATAGACCATGTCGAAATCAAAACCTTCTTTTTCTTGTAGTAGAATGAGTCCGTCTGCGCCTATGCCGAATCGTCGATCACAAAGTTGTTCTATAAATTTATAATCGTTTTTACTCAACAGGTTCTTGCGATTGTCAATAATCACAAAGTCATTTCCGGTGCCTTGATATTTTGAGAATGGTATTGTCATAAAGGGTAAATCTTAGTTGTATTGCTTAATGGCGAAATTAGGAATTATTGCGCTCAATATCCAAATAAAAAAAGCCATCTGAGAACAAATCCCAGATGGCTTTTTTGCGAAAGCTTAAAATCTATTTGGCTACGACCAATCGTTGTACTTCTTTTCCATCATCAGTAGCTATTTCAACAAAGTAAGTTCCATTTGAAAATTTGTTCACAGGGATCTTCAGAGTGAAAGCGTCACCATTTTGTGTGTTTTGATAAAGTGTCTTTCCCGTAATATCAATAACTCTGATGGTGGTCTCCTCTAGTTTTTGATACTGTACATTAATATTTACAAAATCAGAAGCTGGATTAGGAGTTAATGTGAATTCACTCAGACTACTGATGAGATCAGTGGTGTTGACCATCATTTCGACGGCATATGGTCCATTTACAGAAGAACAGTCATTAATATCCGAAATAGTACACTTGTAATCACCAGGAGCAAGTTCTGTAATAGTCGTCCCATCATCTCCATTGTCCCATGCTATAGTATAAGGGCCGGTACCAGATTCTGGAACGATAGTTATTGAACCGTTTGATTGATTAGCGGTAGCATCCTCTACACTGACATCAGCGACTGTTGGATTGGCATTTAGTTCTACATTACCATCTACGAGCAAAGCGTTGTAAGGTAGTATTTCATCCTCTTCATCTATATGAGTAAATTCTATTACGGCAGCAGAACCAGTGAATTCAATTAGTGCAGGCTCGCTGCTAGCCTCAATGACTTTAAATACTATCTCAAAGACAGTCTGGTCTGTGAAGCTAACTCCTGTCACTGGTGGGTGTAGCCAAATGCAAGAGAATATGCCATCAATAGTTTGAGTTGTTCCAAATTGCATATCGCTGAAAAGAGGATCGATAGTGCTGTGAGATATGTATTCCAATTTGTCAGAATCCCATTCCAATGTGAATTGAAAACTAGTAACAGCATCCCAGGTATCTGTTTCTATCGTTGCTCTGACGTTTTCACCAACGCAGACTTTGTCAGGAGATGTTTCGATGTGAAGTCCTCCGAATTGAGCTTGTAAAGTGCCGACCGTTAGAAGGCATAGCAACAAGACGGATTTTAGTTTTAATAATGTAGATTTATTCATGGAAGAAAAATTTTATAAGTAAATGAACAGTATTAAAATAGTTCAAATACTAAAGTGACTGAAACCGTGAAAGAAAGTCAATTTGGCTGAGATAAAACCAATTTTAAAGATATGAACATAAACACGGTATTGAAAATCTTTTTTGTTAAAATCAATTTACGTTAGTAGAGTCTTGACTAATTTCTGTGTTGTCTACCTTGTTTAGGGTATTAATGTCAAGAGTGGCGAAACGATAGATGGCGATTGTCAGAAAAAAGAGGATGATACCCAGCGATATAAGCGTAAATTTCCGCCCCCAAATGTTTCCGATGTATTCTCCATCCCATGGATCCCAGGGTAGTTCTGGTTGTTTCTTAGGAGGTAGTTTGGACATGATTTGATATTTGTTGATTTAAAAAATGTGCCATCTTTTGATTCTGATGTCGGTCGGAAGATATACTTAGAGTCTATTTGGATTTTGATTTTAGACCCGAAAAATTATGTTTTGTAGGTATGTAATTGAAATCCTAACAAGCATTCGTCAATAAGCGACAAATCTAAAAGACCAAAAGTCAAAAACAAAGCGTTAAATAAAGTTGTTCATTACGATATTGCCACGCATAATATCAGATTCTTCTGGCTTGCGTATTGCAATGTAAATTTACAACAAAGCTATCTGCTTTACAATTTTACCAATACGGAACCGAAGCTTTATATCTTAGATTCCTGAATATTACTATCTTTAACTTTCATATAGTAGATACTTCAGTTTGTTCTACATATTAAGAATAACAATAAACTCACGAAACTAAAACTAATTAGAATAGTTAAATCACTTGCCTATGAAAAACTTGGGGATTTTATTTGGAGCTTGCATGCTGAGTGCTATTTTATCCATCGCCGGATATCGATACTTTTTACCACCGGTAAAGGAGGTCATCATCAAAGAATCAGCTCCTGCGATGTATACGAATTATAGCAACGAAGATCCGTTAAACGTTCCTTCCCGAGCTTTCCTTTCTTCATCACCTACTAATTTTATTGCCGCAGCGGAGGCCGTAACGCCTGCAGTTGTAAACATCAAAGCCTCCAATGGTTCAGAAGGCGATTGGTGGGGCAGCAATAATTACTCAGGTTCTTCTGGTTCTGGAGTGATCATTTCTCCTGACGGTTACATCGTAACTAATAATCATGTTATTGAGGAAGGTAGAAATATCGAAGTGACTTTGAATGACAAACGAAAATATTCTGGCCAATTGGTCGGAGTTGATCGTTCTACTGATTTAGCATTGGTGAAAATTGATGCTCCTACTTTGCCATATCTCACATTAGGAAACTCTGACTCTATTAGAATAGGAGAGTGGGTACTGGCAGTTGGAAACCCCTTCAACTTAGAATCAACCGTAACTGCTGGAATCGTTAGCGCAAAAGGAAGAAGCATTGATATCCTGGATGACGACTATCGAGTAGAGTCTTTCATACAAACAGATGCTGCTGTAAACCCTGGCAACAGTGGTGGGGCCTTAGTGAATACCAATGGAGAATTGGTTGGAATCAATACGGCTATCATTACGAGAAGTGGTCGTTACGAAGGTTACTCCTTTGCGATCCCTTCTAATTTGGCTCGTAAAGTCATTAAGGATTTAAAAGATTACGGAGTTGTGCAAAGAGCAATCCTCGGTGTGCGTATAGATGCTGTAACTTCTGAGTTGGCTGATGAGCTAAACTTACGAAAAGTGGAAGGTGTTTATATTACTTCTGTAACCGATGGATCTGGTGCTGATGAAGCTGGGATCAGAGGAGGTGATGTCATTAATAGAATAAATGGTGTGAAGACCAAATCCATTCCTGAGTTACAAGAGCAGATTGCGCGTTTCCGTCCCGGCAATGCTGTAGAGGTTGAATATATCCGTAACGGAAAGAAAAGAAAAACTAAAGTGCTTTTGACGAATACGGATGGAGGTGTCGCGCTCATGGGTGTAGATGAATTTGCCCGAAAGGGAAATGAAGAAGGGATTTCTAAAATCCTAGGATTTGAATTAAGAGAACTAACTTCTTCTGAAAAAAGAAAACTAAAAACAAAAGGAGCTTACGTTATTAGTATTACCAGGGGTTCTAAAATAGAACGTACGAACATGGACCCGGGCTTTATCATTACCAAAGTGAATGATCGAACGATTAATTCGGTAAGCGATGCTATTGAGGAGTTGGGAGATGCTAAGGGTAAGGTGATGCTGGAAGGGATTTATGAGGGGTATCCGGATGTTTGGTATTATGCTTTTCCTAAGTGATGTTTCTATAAGAAGAATGTTGAGGGTAGAACACGGATTTTTTGGATGAAACAGATTTTTTTGGATTTTAATTTTAAAGCTTCTTTGGATTCATTCGCGTTTAAGGGTACGTCCTAAGTGGCGGGTTGGGAGCGGCCAATCATGAGGGTTGTGGGAGCCGGCCTGAGTGCAACAGCTTCTGACCCGTCTGGCAAAGCGCCAGCCCGACAGGTTGGCCTAGATTTTTGGTACTTTTCATCAATGGAAAAGTACAAGCACTAATGACTAAGAAAATGGTATATATATTTAGAATTCACTGACACTTAAATCATAGTACTGAAGAATTCTTGTTGATGATATAAAAAATGTTTAAGCTAAGCCGCATCGCCAACTCAAATGGCGATGCGGCTTTTTCATGTTATTGATAGATTCAAAATATGTTGAGTTTCATACGCTAACAAATTTGTGTAAATTAGCGGCCACTGGTAATCAATTAATCATAAGACTTGTTACTAACTCAGAGAACGCGCTAAACTAGATTAC
>JBGCDT010000042.1:0-4394 GCA_045105695.1 Saprospiraceae bacterium
CTCAAAACTAAAGGCATATCCTAATCCTTCGCCAGCTAGCTGGACTATAGATAATGATAAGTCAAAGATACACCGTATAGAAGTCTACAACCTTTCAGGCCACCTCTTACTTAGAAATATTGGAGGTAACTCTACAGAAAACATAGATGCCACTTTACTGGCGAACGGAGTATACGTAGCGAGAGTTTATGATGATCGTGGGGTGCAAGTGGTCAAACTATTCAAAAACTAATATTCGATTGTTAATATGGGTAAACTAAAATTTAACAAAGCAAGCATAAAATATGTCATCGGTGAAATAATCATAGTATCCATAGGGATATTGATAGCCTTTGGGATAAACACCTATTCGTCAGGTCTGTCAAAAGATAAGAAGCACAAGGAATATAAAAATAGCTTGATCGTCGATATTAATGAAAACATTAAAAATATAGATAGAATACAGAAAGTGCAAAAACTTAAAGTAGTAGAACTAAATAGTATTGTACAAATGATAGGACAAACTACCATGGATTATGATTCTATAAGCACCTTGCTATATCGTCAGCGAAAAAGTCCGACTTTCTTCCCTGTCAGTGGCACATTTAAGTCATTGGTATCTATTGGCGAATTTGGAAATTTCAGTACAGAACTCAAACGAAGACTGTTTAACTTGTACGATGCTAATTATGAAAGAACAGTCTATAATGGGCAGCTATATGACAATATTTATGTGGACGTATACGACAAAGAGATTCGAGATATCATGGACTTCAGTTCTATGAAAATCGAAAATAAAGAGAGACTAAAATCAAAAGAATTTGCTAAAAACATAAGGCAAATAATTGATGAAGCACAGTCTTATATATCCCTCATAGGCAAAAGCAAATCAGAGAGTAAACAGCTACTCGAACTTATAGATAGTAGCAAGTAGTACTTCCTAAAATAAAAACATAGACCATGAAACTAAGCAAGAAGAAAATATTCTTCTCCATACTGGGAATGAGCCTTTTAATGTTTTTAGCATATAAAGTTTATGATGCAATTACACAAAACATTGAAGAGAAAAAACATCAAGAATACGTCTCGACACTAGAGCCTACAAAATCTAAAAATGTTCATATACTTTCTGATGCTATAGCTATAGACTACCTCAATGAGAAAAGAACGCTGGCCGTCTATTTGCCTCAGGGCTATAATGCTGATTCTACAGATTACTCTGTTATCTACTTTCTAGATGGACAGTCACTATTTGACCAAAAGATACAAGGAGGTATGGAATGGGAGTTGGACGAAGTCTTAGACAGCTTGGGTAATATAGGTGCTCAGCAGTCCATAGTGGTAGGCATATACAACTCAGATCGCCGTATGAAAGAGTATAAACCATTTGGATCTGATCGCTGGTACTCTGACTGGACAGTAAGCGGTGACAAGCATGCTGACTGGATAGTAAGTAAGCTCAAACCATGGATAGATAGTAAATACAGAACTAGAAAGGAAGCAGCTAAAACATATATTGGAGGAGCCTCACTTGGGGGTCTCATGTCATACTATATGCTTATGGAGTACCCTGATACTTTTGGTGGAGCATTTGTATTTTCTCCGTCGTTTTGGGTAAACGAAAAAGTGTATACTCTTCATAAAGACAATAATAAACTTCAAAATCAAAAAATATACTTTGATGCTGGAGAATTAGAAACACCTACCGTAACTAGTGTTAAAAAAATGGAGAAGGTTCTTTTGGATGCTGGTATGCCTCGTGAAAACATCAAAGTAGATATTGAAAAAGGATTAGGCCACTGGCATATGACTTGGAAAAATGGCTTTAGAAAAGCTTATCCTTGGATTGTACAATAGTTGTTGCTAACAATTCGGCCGCTGGCAAAGCCTCAGACTGCAATTTGGAATTGCGGTTCAAGTCAACCTAGGAGACTTGAACCGCAACCTTAAAGTTGCAGCCCAAGCGAGACGAACTGCAAATCTCTGTCTTTCACATCTCCAACCGCTACCCTTCCTCCACCAAGATCCCTACCGGCGCCACCCAACTCACAGCATCGTTCTCATAATACAAATAAGCCTTAGAGGCTGGCGACAAATAACGACCAGGCACATCTGCTTTCAGGTCCAGATGAATTTCTTTCGTCGCATTCGGAGCCAGCTCTCGAAGGTAGAAAACCACTCTATTATCAATGATTTCATAGTACGCAATCACTTCCTCCTCCTGGAGTTTTTTCAACTGCCAGGGTTGAGGACTAAGGCCCGAGGGGATTCCAACAATCGCAATGGGCGAAGTGATAATTTCGTTTTCTTCATTGACGAGTCGAGTAGTCAAGCGAGTCGTTTCTCCTTGCGGAACAGACTCATCGGATAAATTTGTAGTAAGGCTTAGTTTACACTGATTTTCGTTTTGCGCAGGAAGTACGGAGGAGTAATCCACCAGTAGTTCAAAGGGTATAATTTCGGCTCCTTTTGAAAAACGGACTTCTAATTTTTGCTCCCCTTCTTTTAATAAATGACTGAAATCTTTGAAAGCCAATTCCTTACTTTGCTTCGTTGAAAAAGGGATTTCCTCTATCAGTTTATCGTTGATGTGCAATGCTATAGTTCCTTCGTTGATTGTATTTGATGATTGCTCTGCGAAGGCCAGTAAAGCCTTGATGCAGAGTACCGTAGACTGAGTGGAACCAAAGCCATAAGCCGTTTTTGAATTCGCAATAAACTGGATGGCTTTACTTGCAGCATCATTAGATTCGGAATCGCCATTTAGCAAAGCGAGTGAAGCTAAAGCCGTCGTTTCTAAACTCTGAACTTTACCTTTGCTGTTCACTACAGTGTATGTTTTTCCAGTAAAACTTCCATCCTCGTTCTGTGCATCTTTGAGCTTATCCATCAGCTTATTAGCTCTGTTGTCTTTTGCTGCTAACAATGTGTTTACAACAAGAGCTACGATGTAGGGATCATCGGAAGTCAGGGCTGTTTTGTAACTGGCCGTGATTTCTTTTCCGATTTTATTAGCATGTCCAGCTTCTGCCAAAGACCAGTTGATGTAAGCATTTCTAATGTCGGGTGTCGCTGCCCAGGAATGTAATCCCCGTTTACCTTTTGCCCAGCCTCCGTCCTTATCTCTTCTGGTCAATAACCATTTAACTGTTCGATCCAACATAGCCTGTTCTACCGGATAGACTTTCGCCATGTCTGTAAATTGTAAGATGCCGTAGGCTGTTAGTGCTTCATGTGAAGGGCCTTGTCCAAACCAGTCAAAACCTCCGCCCCTGACCTCGTAACCAGTCAGTCGCTTGTACCCTGATTCAAGGAAACCTTCTGCCTTTTGCATGACGATATGGTTTGGTTGATCCTGATGTTTTTTCAAATATTGCATGACCAATACATTGGGATAATTAGAACTACTGGTTTGTTCAAAACATCCGCTCGGCTGTCGAAGCATTCGCTCTGTAGTAGACATAATGTCGCTGACAATATTGGTATGTGCCTTCAGTTGTGTTTTAATCGTTCCATTTCTAAGCTCATTAATATTTAATGTGAATGTATTGTTAGATTTTGTGCCAGTTAAAACTTCCGAGATCGGATAACCGTCTGACTGGAAGCGAACAAGCTGTGAAAAATGATCTTGTAATTTATCAGACTTAAAAGAAAACTGAATTTGTGCTTTTTTAACTTGTTTAGCATTCGCTCCGTTCACCACTTCAAATGTCGGATATATTGTTTTGCTTTCTCTAGCTGCCAAACGATATGTAGAAGCATTGTTATTTTTTGCTTTAAAACAAGGCGGAACTTCCATATCTAAATTTCCATCTAAAATCTCATCCGTATTATTACTCAAAGTAATGGGGATACGTACTTCGTCTCCTTCCAATAAAATGACAGGCATCTTCGCTGACAAACTAAAAGGCATTTGGACAGAATAGGTATGCACACCCTCACCAGCGAAACCATTGCCAGCAGAGAGGTTAGAAAATCCTTCTATCCTTGCTTCCAAAGTAGTCAGGTCATCAGAGTTCCAAAATTCGAGACTAGCTTTTCCATCTTTGTCGGTTGTGACACTTGGATTCCAATAGACAGTAGAACGGAAGTCTGTTCGTTTGATTATTGGTCTCTGAGCGATATACTGAGGAGCATAAAAAACAGGCGTTTTAATAAACTTAGTTTTCAACTGAGAAGCCTTTTTATTTCTAGCTATTGGAATGACCACCCTCGATGCAACCGCTCTACCATTAACAATAGCGGGGTTCCACTTTTTCATCTTTTTAAATTTCTTTTCTAATTTTTGCTTCAAGTAATATCCAGAATGGTGATTCCGGTATTGAAGACCTCCTAGTTCTCCTTTTTTATTAATGAAAAATTCAATAACGACATCTCGATTATCTCTAGTAGCAAATCGCTTTTCCCAATCCCTC
>JBGCDT010000043.1:0-11436 GCA_045105695.1 Saprospiraceae bacterium
GGAAAAACCTAATTCTTTTGCGATGGCTTGCATTTGTTCTTCTGACAAGGGAGATTCTGGAAGGCAAACGCCTGCGGGATTTCCTTTGAATGGTTCGTTGGTGAAGGAATCGACGATGTAGGTGGGTAGGGTATTTTTCATGTTTTTTTTATTAGTTGAAAAACTATGTGGTATCTGCTTTCGTTTTCCCGTGCGATGCCTATTGCATCAAAATCACTCAGGTTAGCTAAATAAACCGATACGAGAAACGATCACAGCGGGATTGTATATTTAAAATATCAAAGTTATAAAATTAGGAAAAAGGTCAATCCAATCTTTTGATCAGATACTTCATCACCTCCTCCGTAGCCCCTTCATTCTGATGCATATACCTTTTAACTGCTTTACAACTTGACTCATAATTCTCTTTTTGTAAAAGCATTGTTACAATTCTTTCAAGATCACCAACAACGAAAGCTCCTCCCCTATCCACCAGCTCTTTAGCCTCTACAAACTTATTATGATTCGGTCCAAAACAAATTGGAATTCCGTATGCTGCCGGTTCTAAAGTGTTATGAATACCATTCCCAAAGCCACCTCCAACATAAGCCATATATCCATAACGATACAGCTGAGAAAGTAAACCAATATTGTCAATAATCAAAACTTTCTGATTTGTAGGACTATTGTTAATTAATTGGCTGTAACGAATTGTCTTTCCAGAGAACTGTTGCTCAACAGCTTTAATTCTGAATTCCTGTATATCATGTGGAGCGATGATGAGTTGCCAGTTAGCACCTGCTGATTCATACCAGTTAGCAATTATTTTTTCATCTTCAGGCCACGTACTTCCACAAACCAGAACTTTCTCTGATACTATAAAATTTTCAATTTCTGAAAAGGACTTTTTTTCTTTTGTGATTTGCAAAACACGATCTACACGAGTATCTCCACAGCAGATCACATTATTAATTCCAATGCCTTTTAGTAGCTTTTCTGAATTCTCATTTTGAACAAATATTTGATCAAAGCTGTACAACATCTTACGGAAGAAGCCACCCCAAAACTTAAAGAAATGTTGCTCTTTTCTGAAAAGGGCAGAAACCAAAAGGGTAGGAATTTCTTTACGGGAAATTATTGTTAGAAAATGAAACCAAAATTCATACTTAACGAATAAAACCAACTTCGGCTGAACAACCTGTAGAAATCGTTCTGCATTTTTCGCAGTATCCAAAGGTAAGTAAGTCACCAGATCTACCTCTTTATAATTTTTTCGAATGGTATAACCAGAGGGAGAAAAAAAGGTCAATAGTAGAAAATGATTGGGGTACTTAGTTCGCAGTTTTTCTAACACTGGCCGCCCTTGTTCGAATTCGCCCAAAGACGCGCAGTGCATCCAAAGCACTGGTTTTTCATTTCCAGCAAAAGCTTTTTCCAGCTTAGCAAATTGACCCTGTCGCCCTGAAATCCATAGCTCTGCTTTCTCATTAAAAGGAGCTGCCAATCGAATAGCAAAATAATAAATGAAGACCGCAATGTTATACAATAACAACATATAGCCGTATTAATATCTGATGTTTTCCGCGTAAGATTTTGAGATGTAGAAAGGTAGAATCCAACCTATTTTAAAACCATATAACAAGTCGACCCGATTACTTTTATCACTCTCTTGCATGGTTCGGAAGTCGTAATCCCGTCGATTCTGAGTAAACGCCTGTATCAGTTCAAAGCCTAAATAAAAGTTGACCAACTTGTTTTTAGAAAGGTTCTGGTAGCCAATAAATTCGCTAACCATCAGTCCGTTCGACAAGCGGTCATAGCCCTTTTTAAAGTCACCCAAAATTTGGGGAACAAAAGACTGAGGGTCTTCCTGTATCCTTATTTTATGTTGTAAAAAACCGAGGCCAAGAACCGCCCGTATCCCACTTCGCTTATTTTCTTTCAATAAAGGAATTAATTTCCCGATGCGCACTTCTGTATGAAATCCTCTTTCGCGCAAATTCAAATCAGCCCAGGTAGCGTTGTTCCCGATAATCTGTCCTTCTGGTGTCGCTAGATTTGCAAGAACTTTATCGTCTACTCTGTTACCGAAAATAAATCCACCTCCGAGTCCAAAAATCCAATTGTTTTCTCGTAGCATTTCTACGCCAAGACCAGCATCGAAATTAAAGCCGAAGCGGTCAGCCATATCTCCACCAGGCAGTGCGATTCCGTAGTTGAGGTCGACCAATAAGGCGCGGCCTTCATTACCGGTAGGTTTTTTCTGAGCGTGCAGAGGGAGGGTGAAGAGGAATGGGCAGAGGATTAGGAGAAGTTTTTTTATCATGTTTTTTTGATTGTATTAATTTTTTAGTCCATTAAATAATTCTATAAATTTTTCAAAACCATTGACTCGTTCTATTACCGCTTGATTTGTTCTCTCTTTTTTAGAAACACTATAAAATTTTATTTCCTTATCAAAGTAGATGTAAATGGACCCAGTAACTATATCATCTTCTTTAAACTTCACTAAGTGGATTTTTCTAATCTCTGATAAAGAGATTTCTTTAGTTACTTCTTTTCCAAAAAAATAATATTTGAATATTAAGCTATCATTTGTTAACTCATATTTCATAGATTTGGTAATCTGATAGTATTTGATTTCACGTATAATTAGCCAATAAATCAATATAAAAGCACAACACGCTGCAAAAATATAAGCTACAATAATCCCTAAAAAACTACCTATAACAATACTACCTAAAGGAATGATAATTAGAGAAAATAATATAACAGCAAGTGGGCTAATTCTATTATAATCTGAATGCCTAGATAATGGATCTAAAGTAATTCGTCCGCTCATTGATCTTATTCCCCAAATATTCGGTTTCAAAGTCGTAAGCTCACTCCATATTATGTTTTTATCATTCAAAATTAAACTTAGTTTCTTGAGGCTAAACCTCAACTATTTTAATTTGGCTCAATCAAATCCCAAAGATTCCCATACAAATCCGAAAACACAGCCACCTTCCCCCACTCCTCAACCACCGGCTGCCGAACAATCTCAATTTCCTGCTCCACCAAATTCTGAAAGTCCCGATCAAAGTCATCCGTATACATAAAAAGAAAAACGCGACCACCCGTTTGATTGCCAATACTCTCCCTTTGCTTATCATTCGCCGCTTCCGCTAAGAGCAGACTCATCTCGCCCTCTCCTTTTGGCTTGACCACCACCCAGCGTTTCGTCTCCGACATTTTCTTATCCTCTATTAGGTCAAAGTGAAGTTTGTTGACGTAGAAATCGATGGCTTCATCATAGTCCTTCACCACTAGTGCAATTTTTACAATTCGTTGATTCATGCTGGCAAATATATCGTTTTTATACAACACGTCATTCAAGTCAAAAGCCTTATATTTGCAGCCAATTCCCCAAAAGACCTCCGAATACCAAAATACCGGACACCGGATGCCGGGTACCAAATTTTCCACTTAAATCAATCGCATGTCCACATCCATTCCAATGGTCGATCTTCAAGGTCAATATCAGCGCCTCAAAGCAGAGTTGGATCCTATTCTTCAAAATGTACTAGACAGTTGTTATTTCGTAGGTGGTCCACAGGTGAAATCCTTTTCAGAAAATCTAGCAGCTTACCTCGATGTGAAACATGTCATTCCTTGCGGAAACGGAACAGATGCGCTCCAACTGGCACTCATGGCTATGGATTTGAAACCAGGCGACGAAGTCATTACAACGCCTTTCACCTTTGTAGCAACGGTTGAAGTCATCGCTTTGCTGGGTCTGAAACCTGTTTTTGTCGACTGCGAGGCAGATACTTTTAATATTGACCCAAAGGAAGTTGCGAAAGCGATTACGGATAAAACACGTTGCATCATCCCCGTTCACCTTTTTGGACAATCTTCTAATATGGAAGCTTTACAGCAAATTGTGGAGGGAACAGACATCTACCTTTTGGAAGATAATGCGCAGGCCATCGGAGCGGAGTATTACTTCAAAGATAGTCGCAGCCAAAAAGCAGGAACCATTGGACACATCGGAACAACCTCCTTCTTTCCTTCCAAGAACTTAGGTTGCTACGGCGATGGCGGAGCTGTTTTCACAAATGATGATAAACTAGCAGAGAAGGTGAGAATGTATGGCAATCATGGGATGAAAGTTCGATACTACCACGACACGGTTGGTATCAATTCTAGACTCGATGCTTTGCAAGCTGCCGTACTAAACGTAAAGCTTAAACACCTCAATGATTTCAACGCAGCCAGAGTAGCCGCTGCTGACTATTACGACCAGACACTGAGCCACTTAGGAGGCGTAACAATCCCTTATCGAGCGACGTATAGTAACCATGTTTTTCATCAATATACTTTGAAATTGGAACACGGACGAGATGCATTGTTGAATGATTTGAAAAACGAAGGAATTGCATCAGCAGTCTACTATCCAGTACCATTACATTTGCAAAAAGCATATGCCGCGTATGGCTATCAAAAGGGAGACTTCCCTGTCGCTGAAACACTTGCTGAAAAGGTATTATCTTTGCCTATTCATACGGAACTGGAGCAATCCATTCAAAACAAAATTGTAAACACTTTAAAGAAAAGTCTTGCCGCAACGGTCTAAGACAATTAACAAATACTAAGTCAATGAAAAGAGTATTAATCACCGGCGCGGCCGGATTCCTGGGGTCACATCTGTGCGACCGATTTATTAAAGAGGGATATTATGTTATCGGGATGGACAATCTGATCACCGGTGATTTGAAAAACATCGAACATCTTTTTCCTTTAAAGGAATTTGAATATCACAATCACGATGTTTCTAATTTTGTACATGTATCCGGTCAACTGGATTACATCCTTCACTTCGCATCTCCTGCTAGTCCGATTGACTATTTACAGATGCCGATTCAGACCTTGAAAGTGGGTTCTTTAGGAACACATAATTTGCTAGGATTGGCAAAGGATAAAAAAGCACGTCTACTAATCGCTTCTACATCTGAAGTCTACGGTGATCCACTGGAGCATCCTCAAAAGGAAACTTACTGGGGTAATGTAAATCCAATCGGACCACGTGGTGTATACGATGAAGCAAAGCGTTTCCAAGAAGCCATCACTATGGCTTATCACACCTACCACGGTTTGGAAACTCGCATCGTTAGAATCTTCAATACCTACGGACCTCGTATGCGTGTGAATGACGGACGAGTACTTCCAGCTTTCTTCTCACAAGCGATTCGTGGTGAAGGACTGACTGTTTTTGGCGATGGCTCGCAAACACGTTCTTTCTGCTATGTAGATGACTTAGTGGAGGGAATCTATCGTTTGCTCTTGAGTGATTGTACAAGCCCAGTCAATGTTGGAAATCCAGACGAAGTAACGATAAAAGAATTCGGAGAGGAGGTTTTGAAATTGGTTGGTAACAAAGATGCTAAACTGATTTACAAAGATCTTCCACAAGATGATCCAAAGAAACGTAAGCCAGACATTTCTAAAGCGAAGTCTGTTCTCGACTGGGAACCTAAGTACTCTCGCGAAGAAGGAATGAGAAAGACTTACGAATACTTCAAGACAGTAGTAGAGGCGAAAGGACAGATCAATTAGAGAAAGAAAATAGGGAAAGGGGTGAGCGGTAGACGGGTGACAGGTGATCCAAAAGACTTCCCGTCTCCCGATAACCTCTCACCACTCTCCCAAAAAATTATAACCCATTAACTAACACAAAATCGCATTATGAATTTCGAAAAAACAATTCTCATCACAGGAGGAGCCGGATTTATCGGTTGCCATTTGGTCAAACTGATGGTCAAAAAATATCCAAACTACCGCATCGTCAACTTAGATGAACTGACTTACGCTGGTAATTTAGAAAACCTCACTGATGTAGAAAACGCAGATAATTATCTTTTCGTAAAAGGAGACATAGTAGATGCTGAATTCATAAACGAACTTTTTAGTGAACACAAATTTGATGGTGTAATTCACCTGGCGGCAGAGTCTCATGTAGATCGTTCGATTGCTGACCCAATGAGTTTTATCAAGACCAATATCATTGGAACGGTAAACTTACTAAACGCAGCAAGAGACTGCTGGAAAGACATGGAAGGCAAGCGTTTCTACCATGTATCGACCGATGAAGTCTATGGTACTTTAGGAGAAACGGGCTTATTCACAGAGGAAACTTCTTACGATCCACGAAGTCCTTACTCTGCCTCTAAAGCGAGTTCAGATCACTTGGTCCGCGCTTACCACCACACCTACGGATTGCCGATTGTGATTTCAAATTGCTCTAACAACTACGGCCCCAATCAATTTCCTGAAAAGTTACTTCCGCTATTTATAAATAACATCAAGAACAAAAAAGAACTTCCAGTCTACGGAGATGGAAAATACACCCGTGATTGGCTTTGGGTAAAAGACCACGCAGGTGCCATCGACCTCATTTACCATAAAGGTAAAAACGGAGATACTTATAACATTGGTGGAAACAACGAATGGAAAAATATTGACTTGATAAAAGTCCTCTGTAAGATTATGGACGAATTACTAGAACGTCCAGAAGGGGATTCTTTGAATCTGATCACTTACGTAAAAGACAGAGCGGGCCATGACAGACGCTATGCTATCGATGCTTCCAAGCTGATGAATGAACTGGGTTGGGAGCCAAGTATTCAGTCGGAAGAAGGCTTGCGCAAAACGGCGGAGTGGTACTTGGCGAATGAGACTTGGATGGAGAATATTACTTCTGGGGCTTATCAGGAGTATTATAAAAAACAGTACGCGGAGCGGTAGTCCTTTGTTTGGACTGTATCTTTCAGGTTGCAGTTCAAGTTGAACTAGAGCGCTACTATTTGCGAATCGAACTTGAGCCGCAATTTTGAAATTGCAGCCCAAGCTAATACTAAAAAACTCGTTTGGTCAGTCTGACCAAACGAGTTTTTTTATTTATACTAAGTGGGTGAGACTTCCCTGGTTTCACAACTGTTTACGTTAAAAGAAAACCTCACCTACCTTATCAACCTTATCGCCCCATCTACCCTTCCCTAATATCGTTCCCGATCCTTAAACGGCTGCCTTGGTACCCAACCCTCGTGATTTGGTTTTAAGTAATCCAAAATCGGAGCTACAAATTTATTAGAGAATGCATTCGGATGCCTCATGTAACAAAACATCTCATGTGCTCTTGCCCCCACGGAGCTTTTGATTTCTAAAGCCGTTCGAGCAAATACGATTTTCTCTACTTGCTTTTCAATTCCAATATTTACAATCTGATAAAGGATATTTAGGTAAACCTGATACTTCCGATTGAGGTCTTGATTAAAGCCAAGGAAGTGCGCTTCCAACTCATCGCCGTTTAATAAGGTCGTGTAGAAAGCAATGATTTCTCCATCAAGGCGATAAACCTCTAGAGTGAAATCGTCTGAGAATGCCTTCTTCAATTCGTATAGATAATTGACATTTAGATTAACTAGATTGAAACCAGATTTTTCTGCGACATTCTGATAAAGCGCGTAGAGTTCTTCTCTATGGTCAAAAATCTGTTGTTCGTCAAAAGATTCTTTTTCAAGCGGTACGCCAGTCTTAATCGCCTTGCGCGCGCGGACTCGATATTTGGAGTGCATGGAAGCTAGGTAATCATCGAAGTTCTTCCACTTCTCATCCATATCCAAAATCATGTTCGGCTCAATGACGAACTCGTTCATTTTGGTCGTTGCTGGAACGTAGCAATTGTTACGTGTTTTTTGAAATAGATCTTTGAGTAGGAATCCGTTGATGTTGGCTCCTTTCTGATTTAGAATTTTCTTAGCTGTATCCAAAGATTGATCTACTAGCTCGAAGGTTTCTTTGTCTGTTAATGTACCTGGTTTGAAATGAAATCCATGCTCTCCAGTCAACAGAATATTACCACAAACAAAAGTCGTGAATTCTACTTTACTCGCTACCAATCCTTTTAGGAAGCGACCAATAGCCGTAAAGAAGCAAGGTGAGGACTTGTTTTCCTTCTCTTGACGATTCAAACTTTTATCAACATTAAAACGCTGGATTTGGCAAGCCGCTACGCCTATCGGTTTTTCATTCTTTCGATAAATGATGTAACAGAAAGTCATGTTTGCCGGAGGGTTCTCTTCCAGCACTTTGAGGTAGGCTCGGCCTAAAAAAAGGTTATCGGCAGGAGCGAGCATATCCCAGAGGCCTGGCATCTTAGAGATGGAACGTTCGACGGAAATATCATAATCCGTCTGACCAATTTGGGCCCACGTTAGCGAGTGGTCTGCCTTTATCATAGTAGAACTGTAATTCATAAGCTGGAGATCAATTAGGTCGTTTGCTAGATTTCTGATCAATATAACGACCAATCAATTTAATACATTTCTAAGGAAAATTGTTTAACACGACTCCTCTTTTTTAGGAATCGGTTGTACAATCCAGCTAATTATTTCTTTGCTTTAGGTTTCTTTACTAGCCATTTTTTGACTTCTGACATCGCATGGCGTTCATCTTTCCAACCTTTCATTTCCATGATACCTGGGCCTTTATAGTTTAAAAACCAGTTTTGAATAATCTGCTGAGCTGCGTTGTATTTCAAAGTGAAAGTCATAAAATCAGTTGCATCAATAACCCGCAGCGCAGGGTCAGCGGGAACTGCGACTAACTTAGTATCAATCTCTTTAGAGTCAATTAATTCTAACGTAGCGATAGGAATCACCTCCATGACTGTTCCACTAGGCACAGACTCTGCAATGACCAAAACATCCAAAGCATCTCCGTCTCCACCAATAGCGGGGTCCATGTAGGTCGATGGAATAAATCCATAGTTTCCAACATAAGGAACGAAGCTTATGACTCGCTTTTTACCATTTCTGATTTCTACGTCAAAACCACCAGAGTCATAGTTGTATTCTGCTTTGTGGTTAGTTCCGGCAGGAATTTCTATAACGGCATTGATTCCTTTTTCTGTCAAAGCAGGAATGAGTTCGTATTTTACTTTCTCCTCTTTACAGCCCAAAAGCAGTAAACCAACGAAGAGTACAGATAGGTAATTTAATTTTTTCATGTGTGTGAATTAGTCAGTGGGCAAAGGTAATTAAGTAAGTCTACAAATTTACGTTCCCCCAAAAGGAAAAATCTTCTTTAGAGACGATAAACGCTAAAAGCAATCTATTACAATGATCTTTGATATGACAAAAAATATACCCTTCCGAGGTTGTTATCTAATTCAAAATTAAGAAATTGCATTCTTTATTTAAATACAAAATTAATTATGGCAGAAAAGACCTATTTTAATCCAGAAGACCTTAAAAAATTTGGCAATATTACTGAATTCCAAGAGAGTATGGGTAAGAAGTTTTTTGACTATTACGGCGAAGTATTCAAAGAAGGAGCTTTGACCGAAAGAGAAAAAGCACTGATTGCACTAGCAGTTGCCCATTCTGAAGCTTGTCCTTATTGCATTGATGCTTACTCCTCAGATTGTCTAAAGAAGGGAGCAGATGAAGAACAAATGATGGAGGCCGTACATGTAGCCGCAGCTATCAAGAGCGGAGCTACGTTGGTAAATAGTGTCCAGATGATGAACCATGTGAAGAAGATAATGATGTAGGTTTTTTAGTCTTTGGTCTTTAGGTATTGGTCTTTAGTGCCTTCTATCGTAGCTGAACGTAGATCTTCACCACCACAACACAGAGGAGTACGTCTCGTATATTTAGTTCTTCTACATCATTGAGAAAAACTTTGTGCAACTTCGTGTACTTCGTGGTAAAAATCATACACCACCAAGATAGAGCGCACTAAAGACTAAAGACCAACCCCCAAAGACTCCCTTAGCACACCAAAGACTCCCTATTATGTAAAGGCCCGGACCACAGCAATTCAATTTATAGTAATACTTTTACGTTTCTCTTTTCACGAATAAACACATTGCGAGTAAACTTGCAGCAACTAGAATTCAAATAAATGGCCATCAAGCAAAAAGGTAAATCACTAAAGTCAAGAGGCACTGACCTTTCAGATACGTTCTTCCAGTTAGATGTACTAAACGGTAAAGAACTCGTGGATGAGCAGTTTCCTTCCTTTGCAGGGAAAATACACGAGGCAGGCTGGAGCAGTGGTTTGACACCTTCCAAGACAGAAATCTTCCAACTCAACATCGGTAAACTTTGCAACCAAACCTGCGCACACTGTCACGTAGATGCGGGACCAGATCGTAAGGTGGAAAACATGTCAAAGGAAACTTTAGAGAAATGTCTAGAGATGATTGCGGCGCTTCCAGATGTACATACCGTAGACATCACAGGTGGTGCGCCAGAGATGAACGCGCACTTCCGCTGGTTTGTAACAGAGTGTACACGTCTAGGTAAAAAAGTGATTGATCGCTGTAACCTGACGATCATCATGGCCAATAAAAAATACAGAGACTTGCCACAGTTCTTTGCAGAACACAAAGTGCAGGTCGTTTCTTCTCTCCCCTACTTCAGTAAAAGCCGTACAGACAATCAGCGTGGTGATGGTGTTTTTGAAGACTCCATCAAGGCTTTGCAATTGCTAAACGAAGCGGGTTATGGCAAAGAAGGCACTGGGCTGATTTTGGATTTAGTTTACAATCCTTCTGGGGCATTTTTACCAGCGAGCCAAGAAAGTTTACAAGCTGAATTCAAGCGACAGCTAAAGCGCAAATACGATATCGACTTCAATAGCTTGTACGCAATTACGAATCTGCCGATCAGTCGTTTCCTGGATTATCTCATCGAATCTAAGAATTACAAAGATTACATGCAGGCACTTATCGAAGCTTACAACCCTGCAACCATTGACGGCTTGATGTGTAGAAACACTTTGTCTGTCAGTTGGGATGGCTACATTTATGATTGCGATTTCAATCAAATGCTAGATCTGAAATTAGCGACTAAGAAAGTACAGCACTTGAATGATTATGATCTGGAAGCAATCAAGAACAGGAAGGTTGTTTTGAATCAGCATTGCTATGGTTGTACTGCTGGGGCTGGGTCTAGTTGTGGTGGAGAGGTTGTTAATTAAAATTAAAATGGGAAAACGCGTTTTTCTCTCATAGCTTTGCGCCTGCCTTTAGGACCTCCGTGAAGCTGGCTTGTGTAGCGCTAGAGTTCATAAAGCGGTTGAATGCGAGATTTCATACGTTACCTCTCAGCCGCTTTACGAACTGTCGCTTACACACGCAGCCCACTTCTCCAGGTCCATAAAGGCAGGCGCAAAGCTTTAAATCACCGCGCAATCATCAACTTCTCCGTCTCCTTCCCTTCGCTATGTTCTAATTGCAAAAAATAAACTCCTACTGGAATAGTAGCTACCGGAATTGGTTGGACAAGATTTCCAAGATTCTCACTTTCGTAAAAAAGTTGTCCACTAGCATTGAACAATCGAACGTTCACAGGGCCGCTGATCTCCTTTTTCAAACTCACGTACACACATTGTTGAGCAGGGTTTGGA
>JBGCDT010000044.1:0-4832 GCA_045105695.1 Saprospiraceae bacterium
AGCCTCTGTTGTAATATGCAGGAATGGAAAAGGAAAACAACACGTCGTTTTCGTAATGGTAAAAACGAATAGCATAAGAATCTGTGTTGAAAATAGCGTAGCGCGCAGAGAAGGAGAGGGGAGAACCCGTCGGACTGTAAACAACATCCTGATATCCGCCATAGCCAAAATCGGTCGGTTGTGATCCGAGCTTTGCATAACCCCAGAATATTCGACTTCGTAGCGTTAAGGTCTTACTGATTTTTTGAGAAAGATGTGCTCTGATCTTTGTGACTTGTAAATTAGCCAGCGGATCAATGTTGTCATCCGTAGCAGTGTTGTTGACTTGTTTTTTCTCTGTTCGAAATTGAATGTAAGCATCTAGTTTTCTTTTTTGCCAGAAGGTAACTCGACTCAAGAAATCGTAACCTTTGGAAGGAGCGTCGGCATTGAAGCGAAGCCAGGGATGCTTGTAGGTGTCAAAATAGGTTTGAATTTTCCAATGCTTAGCTGGTCGAATTTCTAAACCCAAGTAGAGTCCTTCTTCGTTTCTGCCACCAGTTGTTTCGGCAAAGAGTTGCGCCAGAATCGCCTGGTAATCTTTCTGAAAAGAACGTTGTAAAACAGCCAAGTCAACCCAACGATCCAATGTCAATAACAAACCATTCAGTGTTGCGAATCTATTGTTATCAGACCAAGCCGTTTCTCCAAAAAAGTATAAATTTTGAAAGCGATAATTATAATCAAAGCTTGCATTGAGCAATCGGTCTCCATTGAAGAAAAAACGATTATAAGGTTGGAGTGCTCTGTTTAGTGATTTATCAAAACGGTCGTACAGAACATTTAGAGCCAAATGACCTTTTCTGTTTGTGTATTTTAAAACACCTCCGAAAGTGGTATTATTTAATTGATTTTTATCTGCAATTTCTGTAGCTGTTCTATGGAAACCGCTGCTTTGCAAAGACGAAAATTCAAAAGCATCATCTATGGAAATGGAATCTCCAGTAAGAATATTTGCATCACGTTGTCGGTAAGAAGCGAAGGCAGAGATATCTAAGTTATCAGTTAAACCAATGGTGACACCAGCGCCTCTCATAAAATTGATTTCGTTCACCGAACTGTATCTATCTATGGTTCTTCCACCTCGTTTGGTAGCTGTAACCAAAGGTGATTTTCTACTAGCAAAACCGTTAAAGCGAATTAAGCCCTGGCCCATAGCAACTCGAAAATCTCCAAGTGCAATAGCCTTGAAGCGCCGGCTGTAATCTCGCAGATATAAATGTGCTGAGAAAAAATCAAACCCTTGTTTATTACTTCCTTTGAAGAACTCTTCACCTGCATCTTTCTCTACTGTGAATCCAAAACTGAGTTTGTTTTCATAACTATGGCGATAGCGTGCGTAATATTTATTTTGATCTCCTAAGTAGCCATTTTCAGAACCACCTTCTTCAGGGGACAAATACCCTCTTTGATCTTCTAATACTCTTACCCAACGGAGATACAATTCGTTTCTACCATTTTTCAACATTTGCTTTAGCGAAAGATTATAATCATCAATCCCGCCACTCACTGATATAAAAGGACGAATGCGTTGGATGGTTTGTAAATCAAAACTCGGAATGGATTGCAATTCGTAAATAGCGATGAGGTCACCAAATTCTTCTCTATGATCGATTAACTGATTAATCTGTATTTCGGAAAGCAGACCAAACTCCTGCAACTTCGTTCGGCTCGCTTTATTAATGTCTACTTTTCTACTGAAAGGAAACTCAAAAGCGGTATCAAAGTCGAATTCAGCGTCTTCTTCAGCTCCCTCTGCAAAGTTCTCAATCAGATTTTCCTGAATGTAATCCGCTGGTCCTTGTAAAGAGTCGGTTTGTCCCATTGTATTCACAGAAAGCAACAGAAGACAACAAATGACGTAATGAGATAGAGTTATGCGCATGTTATTTTAAAAATGGATTTTACAAAATCAAAGGTAGTAAAATCGCGAAGCCTAAAATAATAGCTTTGGAAAAGACAAATTTTAAAGATAAGAAAGCTTAAAATTTAAGTATAAAACCTGAATTCTGAACTATTGTAAGACAAAACCAAGGACTGTTTAAAATAACAAAAGCTCGGATAAAATTATTTGGTCATATAAACCGATAATATTACTTTTGCGTGTCCAACCAAAAGAGGTCATAATTTCTGATTGATCTTACTTACAGCTGGACGCAAAATTTCAGTATAGTGTTCCGAAATTCCTATTAACAAATTTCTAAAATCTTTTGATTAAACATGGCTAAATCAAAATTAGAGTATTTATGGTTAGATGGCTATAAACCTACTCAGAACTTACGTTCAAAAACAAAAGTACTAAACGACTTTAGCGGAAAGCTAAAGGACTGTCCAATGTGGTCTTTCGATGGATCTTCCACAAGACAAGCAGAAGGTAACGATTCTGACTGCTTATTAAAACCAGTTGCAATTTTTCCTGACCCAGCAAGAAAAGATGCCTTCCTCGTAATGACGGAAGTCCTCAATGCTGATGGAACACCACATGCTTCTAATAGCCGTGGAACAATTGATGATGATGATAATGATTTCTGGTTCGGTTTCGAGCAGGAGTATTTTATCATGGATGTAAAAACACAATTACCACTTGGTTTTCCAATCGGTGGTTATCCTGGCCCACAAGGATTGTACTACTGCTCTGTAGGTGGTAAAAATACTTGGGGTAGAAAATTTGTAGAAGAACATGCTGATCTTTGTATTGCTGCCGGATTAAACTTTGAAGGTATCAATCAGGAAGTTGCTGCTGGCCAGTGGGAATTTCAGCTTTTTGCAAAAGGAGCTAAAAAAGCAGGGGACGAAATTTGGGTTGCGCGTTATTTATTAGAGCGACTTACAGAAAAATACGGTTATTATATTGAATTGCATCCTAAACCAATTTCAGGTGATTGGAATGGCTCTGGTATGCACGCTAATTTCTCTAATACTGTTTTAAGAACTTGTGGTTCTAAAGAAACATACGAAAAAATTTGTGAGGCTTTCCGTCCAGTTGCTCAGGAGCACATTGAAGTATATGGAGCGCATAATGCAAAACGTTTGACGGGTAAGCATGAGACAGCTTCTATTAATGAATTTAAATTTGGTGTTTCGGATAGAGGTGCTTCTATTCGTATTCCGATTGCAACTGTTGAAAATGGTTGGAAAGGTTGGTTAGAAGATCGTCGTCCTGCATCAAATGCAGATCCTTATAAGGTAGCAGCCGTAATTGTGAAAACTGTAAAAGGTGCAAATATTACTGCTCCTAAAGCAAAAGCAAAGCGTAAACCTGCTGCTAAAAAAACAACTAGAAAAGTAACAGCCAAAAAAAAAGATGACCTCACTAAAGTAGAAGGTATCGGACCAAAAATTCAGACTTTACTGAATAAGAGCGGTATCAAAACTTATGGTGAATTATCTAAGATGTCTGCAAAGAAAATCAAATTGATTTTATCCAATGCAGGAAATCGTTTCAGTATTCATGATCCGAAGACCTGGCCAAAGCAAGCAAAATTAGCTGCTGCTGGGGATTGGGATAAGTTGAATACCTGGCAGTCGGAATTGAATGGCGGTAAATAATCGTTATTAATTTAAGAATAAAAAGAACTGAGTATCATTGATTTGATGCTCAGTTCTTTTTTTACAAGTACAATGAAAAAATGTAAAATCTCATTTAATAAACTTTGTTGCCCATTGCTAATTGAAAAGGCTCAAAAGTATTTGTCCTAGCGATAGAGAAACAAATATCAATTAAGGAGCATAGAAATATGAAGAGCAATATTTAAAAATGTTGGAAAATATAAAGTAGTTATTAGGCTTTCTAAAAATCTTTTATTCGATAAAAAGAGCATCAGGTTAAAAGATATTTTAGCCGGTTTCTAAACTTTATGATTAAAAATATAGTTTATGATTTGATTAAAATCAATTAAAAAAATAAAACATTTTTCTTTTTTTAGAGTTCAATAGACTAATTTAGCAAATCCCTTAACAGAGAAAAGTGTTTACCAGACTATAATTCTCTTCATTATGCCAACCAAAAAAAGAAAACCGACAACTACAATTCACCTAAACGAAACCCTTCTGTTTTCAAAATTGCATACATATTTAATCATCAATAGTAAATCGGACTCATCTTTAATTTAAGATGAGTTGCTCCGTATTTACAAAAATTTACATTTAATAATCAATCAAATAGTTTAAACATGAAAAAAGGCGCGTTACTTAAAAAACTGTCCAAGAAGCTAAAGATCTCCGAGGATCAGGCTTTGGACGCATTGAAAATTGTTTTGGAATCAGGAATCATTACTCATGAGAAAAGAGACAAAGTCGTAAAATTAAAAACGGATAAACCTATTGTAAGAACCAAAGAGGTAATTAAAGAGGTTCAAATAATAAAAGAAGTACCTGTTGTTAAAACAGTAGAAATAATACGTGAGATAGAAGTGATTAAAGAAGTACCTGTTTATATCACAAAAGAATCTCAAAGAGTTATTGAAATAAATAATGAAGTGATTAAAGAAGTTACTAAGGAAATTCGAGTATCTTCTTTAACTGCAAATGCAGATGACGAGAAGGTTGCAGCAAAACCAAAGGGTAAAAGAGGACGTCCGAAAAAAACAACTACTAAAGCAACCGCGAAGCCAAAAGGCAAGAGAGGAAGACCAAGAAAGAACCCAGAAGCAGTTGTAGAAGCAAAGCCAAAAGGCAAGAGAGGAAGACCAAGAAAGAACCCAGAAGCAGTTGTAGAAGCGAAGCCAAAAGGTAAGAGAGGAAGACCAAGAAAGAACCCAGAAGCAGTTGTAGAAGCGAAGCCAAAAGGCAAG
>JBGCDT010000045.1:0-10276 GCA_045105695.1 Saprospiraceae bacterium
TAACATCGTTGATGTCACACCGGCTAATACCTATGCGGCTGGTAAAGGCTTCGACTATATTTACAAAGGACGACCTGATCGCAGTTTTCTTTTCAGAAAAGCAAACCAAGGTTTAGAACAAACCATTGATATGCACGCTGACGAAGGCGGAACGATGCCGCCGGCTACTCAGCCGCAGTTGACGGATGTCGAAAAAGAAATGATTCGTCAGTGGGTATTATATGGCGCACCACAGAATGGAGAAGTCGTCGAAGAGCAATTGATCGAAGATTATTATGGTGGAATGGGTTTGGCTAGTTTCGACGCGCCTCCTCCGGCGCCTGATCCATCGGAAGGTTTTCAAATTAAGATGGGGCCATTTTATTTAGAGCCACAGGGACAGCCAAAAGACGAGCTGGAATATTTTCTAAAATATGAATTGGATATGCCGGAAGATGTAGATGTGGATCGTATTGACATGAAGATATCGCCTTCCTCTCATCATTTGATTGTCTATGCTTTTGATCCGCCGGTGTTTGCGCAGTTGATAGATCCGGGATTGCGATTGGAGGCGAATCATAGCGCTATTGACTTGGTAGCTGCAATTCAGGAATCTACGGATCTACGTTTACCGGAGACAACAGCTTTTACTTGGCAGAACGATATGATTCTGGATTTGAATTCACACTACATCAATTATTCTGCTTCTCAGGTTTTGCAAGCAGAAGCCTACATCAATATTTACACAAAAGAGGCCGGTTCGGCAGAGCATGAAATGAAAACGGAGCTGATCGTCAAACCTGATATTCCAATTCCTAATAATGCAAATACAATTGAGTATTCTGACATAGAAGCGAGTAACTCTTATGGTGAAATTTTTATCTGGGGAATCATGGGCCACACTCATAAGTATGGGACAAGTTATAAAGCGTATAAAAGAGTGAATGGTCAGCAGGACGAAATCATTTACGATGCTGCTTGCTCTGATGGAGCGCCAGGCTGTGTCTCCCCTTTCTTTGATTATCAGCATATCCCGATGCGTTACTTTGAACCACTTTTACCGATGGATATGACAAACGGTAACGGTTTGATACACACTGCTTCTTGGTTGAATGATGGTCCGTTTCCTGTAAATTTTGGTCCTACTTCAGATGATGAAATGATGGTTTTGGTTCTGATGTATACGGATGAACAAATTGGAGACCCTGTTTCTAACAATGAGATTACAAATGAACCAAGTTTGAAAATCTATCCGAATCCGATGGATGAGTTGGCACTGTTGGAGCTTCCAGAAAGAGGTAGTACTTATAACTTCCGATTGTATGATGTGCTTGGAAAGGAAGTGCGAAGCGTAGATCGAATTGAGACCAGCGATTGGCTTTTAGAACGTGGAAGTTTGGGGAGTGGGATGTACGTGTACGTAGTGTTAGGTGAAGATGGGGAAAGATATACGGGTAAGCTTTTGATAGAATAAATTACTCAGTTGAAAATAGCATTTTACATGCAGACAGAGGTAGTCGTTGTTCAACGGCTACCTCTGTTACTTTATACTAAGTAAGGAATCTTATCTTAAAGGAGGCAAAGGGAAGTATGCGAACAATCTTCCCTATTCCAAGATTTGTATTTAAGCAGAATCCTTATGTAACCTTATTTGGGAATTCCTATACACTAGAGAAATTATTTTTTGCAAAAAATACTTACATTCGAGCAAATCTAATTAACATGAAAAAGATGCAATTATTTAAAACCAACTACTTACTATTCGCTCTTGCAGTATTGATGACCTGCTCCTGTGCAAAAAATCCTGTTACTGGAAAACGCCAGCTTAGCCTCATGTCTACTAAGCAGGAGATTGCTTTAGGTCAACAATCTGACCCTGCTATTGTATCCAGTTATGGTGTTTATGAGGACGACAAAATACAGCGTTTCATTAGTCAGAAAGGACGACAGATGGCAGCCATTTCTCATCGAAAGAAACTGGATTACGATTTTAAAATTCTGGATTCACCAGTAGTGAATGCATTTGCAGTTCCTGGAGGATTTGTCTATTTCACTAGAGGGATTATGGCACATTTTAATAATGAAGCGGAGTTCGCTGGGGTACTTGGTCATGAGATTGGGCACATCACCGCAAGACATTCTGCTTCACAATATTCTAAGCAACAACTCGCGCAGGTTGGATTTATCGTTGGGGTGATTGCTTCTCCGACTTTCCGTCAATTTGCTAATGAAGCACAAACAGGTATGAGTCTTTTGTTTTTGAAATTTGGTAGAGACGATGAAAGCCAGTCCGATAAACTTGGGGTAGAGTATTCAACGAAGATTGGTTACGATGCGAAGTATATGGCTAACTTTTTCAAAACCCTTGCTCGAATGAGAGATCAGGCTGGTGATGCAGGACAAATTCCTACCTTCCTTTCTACCCACCCGGACCCAGCAGATCGCTATCAAAAGGTAAAGGAGATGGCGACAAAAGCACAGGCTAAAACAAACAGAAAAGATTTTAAAGTAAACCGAGATGCTTATTTGCGAATGATCGATGGTTTGGTTTATGGCGAGGACCCTAAGCAAGGATATGTAGAAAACGACAACTTTTATCACCCAGAGCTGAAGTTCCAATTTGAACTACCCAGAGGATGGCAAACAGCTAATTCACCTTCTCAGTTTCAGGCATCAGAACCGAATGGGAAAGCTGCCGTTTTACTTCAGTTAGCTCCCGAAAAAACATTGCAAGAAGCGGCTAATGCTTTTGTAACTAATAATGAATTGCAAAGCCAAGGTTCAAGGAATGTACAAGTCAATGGCTTGCCTGGCATTGCTGTAGTTGCCGACCAGCAGAACCCAAATGATCCTAATGCTACGCTACGGATTCTGACTTACTTCATTCAGTACAATAACATGATTTATAAGTTGCACGGATTAGCTTTAGCGACAGACTTCCAGCGTTATGAATCTAACTTTCTCAATACTATGGAAAGTTTTAAAGAGCTTCGTGATGCTTCAAAATTAAATGTAAAACCAGAGCGTATCAAAATTATTACGGTTGCTAAAACCGGAACTTTACAAAGTGTCTTTCAGGCCAACAATGTTCCTTCCGATCGTCATGAGGAGTTATCAATTCTGAATAGTATGCTGCTTTCTGAGCAAGTGGAAAAAGGAATGTTGATCAAGATTGTGAATAAGTAAACCGGAACTCCAATAGATATTGAAGAAGGAAAAAGTATGATTCGTATATAATTTTACTTAAACTATTTTTTGGCTAAACAAAGCCATAGGAACCGACAATAGCAAACCGCTGTTGTCGGTTTTCTTTTACAGTAGTAAGCTCATACGCAATGTCTTAATGTGAGCAGAACCGCTCCGGTATAAGTTTTGCATTTCTGCAAAGTTATGATCATTCCCCTGACTATCGGCAATTACTTCTTATCATCTTTTAAATCCGATTTTACTATGAAATCACCTAGTACACCTGTGCTGTGCCTAATGGCGTTTTTGTTCTTTTGCACTTCTTCACCTTTAGCAATAGGTAAAAATCTATCTCAGACTTCTAATGTTCCACTTTTTCAATTCGCTCCAGATCATATTACGAAAAGTAATGCTATCACTGGAGGGGTATATCTGAATGTTACTCCATCAGTATTGAGCCAAGTTGTTTCCGAAAGAGCTCATGATCTTAGTATTCATTTACCGATCAATAATGGCGAAGCACTGACCATCGAATTAGAAAAGAAAAGATTATTCAGTGCAGATTTTCAAGTTAGGAAAGCTACAGATTCTAAGAAGGTAAAGGCCGATTACCAAGAAGGCGTTTACTATCATGGGAAGGTGAAAGGTTTTCCCAATTCTTTGGTTGCACTTAGTTTTTTTGAAGATAAAATAATGGGTGTCGTTTCTTATAACGGAGATGATTACAATCTGGGAATTTACCAAAAGGGAAAACACAGAGCAGATGATGTTTATGTTTTTTATCCAGAAGGTAATTTGCTACAGCAACAACAATTCAATTGTCATACACCAGATGATCCTATAAATATAGCTGCCGATCTGAGCGTAGCTGGTGCGAAATCAGTAACCAATAATTCTGTGAAAATTTACTTCGAAGCAGATCATCAGATGTATCTTGACAATGAAAGCTCTGTACAAAATACCACAGATTACGTTACGGGTATGTTCAACGTAGTTGCTGCGGTTTATGACATTGATGATATTTGTATAGAACTTTCTGAAGTCTTTGTTTGGACAACTGATGATCCATATCCATCTGATTCTTCTACGGATGCCTTGAATGCTTTTGAAACCCAGTTGAATGGTAATTATAACGGAGATGTTGCACATTTACTTTCTACCGTAAATGCTGGAAACGGAGGTCTCGCATACGTTGACGTAATTTGTAGTGGGCAGCTCGGAATCGGTTATAGCAATATTGACGATTACTATTTAGGTCTACCTAATTATAGTTGGACCGTTGGTGTAGTGGCGCATGAACTGGGGCACAACTTCGGTTCTCCTCATACGCACAGTTGTTCCTGGCCAGGAGGTGCCATCGATAATTGTTTTTGCCCGGAAGAGAGTTGTGATTTTGGACCAGAGCCAGCAGCAAGTGGAGGTACAATTATGAGTTACTGTCACCTTAGTGGTGGTTCTTTTGGAGATTGTGATATTCCAACTTCTAACCCAGGGATTAATCTGAACGCAGGTTTTGGAACTGCTCCCGCAACTTTGATTTACAATAATATCGAATCTTCTTTTTGCCTGACTGCTTGTGGAAGCCCTGGAGGAGGTGGCGGAGGCGGAGGAGGTAATAATCCTGAGTTGGATTGTGATGCAGCCGTAGAATTATTTAATGGGGTTACTCATTTTGGAAATACAGACAATGGAAGTTCAAATATTTCACTTTACAGTTGTACAGATTATATAGAATCAGGAAAAGAAGTAGTCCATTATTTTACAGCACCGCTGAGCGGAACGGCGAGTATCGCCTACAATGAATCCGTAGCAGGATATATTGATTTATTTATATTGGATGCTTGCGATCCTAACAATTGTCTTACATACTATGATGGAGGAGAAGGAGTTAGTGGGACGGTTGAGGTGACAGAAGGAACGACATACTATTTTATAGCAGATGTTTATACCGGAGGTGACGGTGGAGCTTATGATTTGACTGTATTCTTCCCAACTGCTACACCTACTTTAGAAGTTAGTCCTGCGATCCAAAACGTTAGCTCCGCGGGAGGAACCATTAGTTTTTCCGTGACTGCAAACACAGATTGGGCAGTGACTGAAAATTCAAACTGGCTAACTGTTTCGCCGACAAGTTCTAACGGCAATGCAACGGTCACAGCAACTTGCCAAGCCAATTCAGTAACCAGCTCTCGTTCAGCTACACTGACTTTTACTGGTGGTGGACTTACTAAAACAGCAACTATTAATCAGGAGGCTTTTATCTTTCCACCTATTGTCACAACTTTCGCAAAAACGGAAGAGTCTTGTTATGGATTAGCTGATGGTGGAATAGAAATGAACGTAAGTGGAGGAACAGAAACGTTTACTTACTTGTGGAGTAACGGGGCAACTACCGAAGACTTAGGAAATGTACAACCAGGGAGTTACTCTTGCACCATTACAGATTCTAATGGAACCACAAAAACTGTAGGACCGATTGAAATAGTAGCTGCACCACAATTGAATCCCATCATTGAAACAGCAAGTGATATTACTTGTGCAAATGCCCAAATATTTATTGATGCGACCTCAACGCCAATGTCTTCTGGTATCTCCTCAAACTGGACAACACCCAACGGCAATATATTGTCTGGCGGAAATACATTGTTAGCATTGGTAGACGAACCAGGAGATTATACACTGACTTTAATGTATGGAAACAATACAAATTGTGTAGCAACAACAACTAAAACAGTTAATCAAATAGCTCCGCCAGTTGCCACGACTTCTACTACTGCTGAAACGGATCAATCTTCGAATGGAACTGCTTCTGTAAATGTCTCAGGTGGTACGCTACCCTATACTTTTCTATGGAATACAACGCCACAGCAAACTACGGCTACAGCTACAGGCCTTACAGCAGGTATGTATATGGTGGTTGTAGAGGATGCTAATGGATGCATTGTCGCAAGCTCTGTTGAGATTGGGCAATTGACTAATACTTCTGATTTGCCTGGTTTGACTCAGTTTCAGATTGCTCCTAATCCAACTGATGGAATTGTAAATGTATTGTTAGGTTTTGACGAGGCTGGAGAGGTGCGTTTGCAAATTTATGATGTATTGGGACGTGAAGTGTGGGGGGAAACGAATAGCCAGAATCAATGGCAAGAGCAAATTGATTTGTCTGATTTGCCTAATTCTGTTTACATGGTTACCGTAACCAAAGGTTCGAAGCGAGCTACAAAACGATTGGTTTTGCATCGGTAATTAAAGTTGCATTTCCATTAAATGGAAAACAGCCCTGCTTAATTTGTTTAAGCAGGGCTGTTTAGTTTTTATTCATAATTGTTGTAGAATAGTTTGACGTAGTTCTTTTTTAAGATTAGTAAAGGATTTTTCCTTTAGGCATATTGTCAGAGTCCTGTCTTAATGCTTTTGTAAAACTCCTGTTATAACTCTTTTGCAGTGAAATACAATTCTTAGTTGTTAACTTTACAAAAATGATTTTTTTATTTAAATAATATAAAATGACCCTTCAAAGAACACTGTACTTTTTGCTGTTCTGTTTTTCAGTCCAGCTATCTTTTGCTCAAATTGTAACACTCGACCCTGTCTTTGCTACAGATGACGATGTAGTCACTGTGACTTTTGATGCCACCCAAGGAAACGGAGGTTTGATTGATGTAACACAAGTCTATATTCATACTGGTGTAATAACTGATGTGGGAGGGCCAGGTAACTGGCAATATGTCGTAGGAGAATGGGGGAGTGATGATGCCGCCTATGCTATGACGAATATTGGAAATAATAAGCACACGATGACTTATCACATCCGTGATTTTTATGATGTGCCTGATGGTGAAGAAATTTTGGAACTGAGTTTTGTATTCCGAAACGCTGATGGTTCCAAAGAAGGAAAGACGGCAATGAATAGTGATATTTTTGTTCCTATTTATTCTGATGATATTGATTTGCAAATGTTGTTGCTTTCGCCAACGGTAAATAATCTAGTCGTTGAAAATGGCGAAAGCATTTCTATTTCTGCAGCAGCTTCTCAGTCTGCTACGCTAACTATTTTTGATAATGGAATTCAGCAAAATCAAGTAGCTAATAGTACCGAAATAACTTATGATCTAACGGCCAGTGGAACGGGGACACATGATGTTATAATTGAAGCGACTGATGGAACAACAACAATCTCTGACTCTTTCCGCTACGTTATTAATCCAAGTTTAAATATCACTAATGCTCCAAGTGGAACACAATCTGGTTTGACTTACGTCAACTCAACTACCACGCGTTTTTCCCTTTACGCCCCCAACAAAGAGTTCGTTTATTTAATTGGAGACTTTAATGACTGGAGCTTCGATGCAGATTATTTTATGAATAGATCTACGGATGGAGCGACTTGGTGGATTGAGCTGGATGGATTAACTCCTGGCACAGAATACGGTTATCAATATGCTGTGGATGGCGATTTAATTATTGCAGATCCTTATAGTGAATTGGTGTTAGATGAAAATAACGATGGCTTTATTCCTGAGGTTACTTTTCCAGATTTGAAACCATTCCCTTTTGGAAAAACAAATGGGCGAGTTTCTGTTTTTGATCCGGGTAAAACACCATACGACTGGCAGGTCACTAATTTTCAAGGCCCAGAAGAAACGGATCTAATTATCTACGAATTATTACTCCGTGATTTTGTCGAAAGGCATGACTACGAAACTTTAATGGACACGTTGGATTATTTACAGAACCTTGGCATCAATGCCATAGAACTAATGCCAGTCAACGAATTCGAAGGCAATATCAGTTGGGGTTACAATCCTTCTTTCCACATGGCGCTGGACAAATATTACGGATCGCCGGAAATGTTTAAAGCATTTATTGATGAATGTCACAGCCGTGGTATTGCTGTTATTTTAGATATTGTTTTGAATCATGCTTTTAGCCAAAGCCCTTTATGTCAGTTATATTGGAATGATGCTGCCTTCAAACCATCAGATGATAATCCTTGGCTGAATCCTGATGCAACTCATCCTTTCAATGTCGGTTATGATTTTAATCACGAAAGTGAAGCCACTAAAGATTGGGTAGATCGAATCATTTTATATTGGCTGGAAGAATACAATGTGGATGGTTATCGCTTCGATTTATCAAAAGGCTTTACGCAAAAAGTATCAACAAATGATGGTGTTTTTGCAGCCTATGATGCTGAAAGAATAGCGACCATAAAACGAATGGGAGATGTCATCTGGGATTACGATCCAAATACCTATTGTATACTGGAACATTTTGCAACAAATACTGAAGAGAAAGAATTAGCAGCGTACGGATTTATGCTCTGGGGAAATGCTGTCCATCAATACAATGAAGCAACGATGGGCTACTCTTCCAACCTGACAGATGCCTCTTATCAAGCAAGTAGCAATAATTGGTCGGAACCACATTTAGTCAGCTACATGGAAAGCCATGATGAAGAACGACTGATGTATAAAAATGAGCAGTATGGAAATTTTACAAATGATTACAGCACTAGACTAACACTAACAGCTTTACAAAGAATGGAACAAGCTGCTGCTTTTTACATGACGATACCGGGCCCTAAAATGCTCTGGCAGTTTTTTGAAATTGGAATGGATTATTCCATCTTCACTTGCTCAGATGGCGTAACTGTTTCTCCCGATTGTAAATTAGACTCTAAGCCTATTCCCTGGGAGTATTATGAAATTCCTCACCGCAAACGATTGTATTCTTTCATGAGCGCTTTGAACGAACTGAAGGTCAGCCACGACTTCATGCGAACAACAGACTATGATGTTTCTCTTTCGTCCTACACCAAAAGAATTAATTTGAATGATGATCAAACCAATGCAACGATCATCGGAAACTTCGATGTTGTCAAGAAGTCTATAGATCCCAATTTTCAAAGTACAGGAACCTGGTATGATTACTTCTCTGGCGAAAGTATTTCTGTTTCGGACGTTAATGCGATGATTGATTTAGAACCTGGTGAGTTTCACATCTATACAGACGAGCCATTAGAAACACCAAATGTTCTAAGTAATGTTGTACGTAAAAGACGCTGGTTTAACTATGAATGTTTTCCCAAATCCAGTTTCTAACAATAGAATTACATTGCGTTATGATTTGGCAAAATCTGCGAATGTTTCTATAGAATTGTTGTCTTCCACTGGTCAAGTAATTAATACCATTGTCTCTTCTCAACAAAAGCCTTACGGAACATATTGGGAAGGAGTAGAGACAGAAAACCTAAGTGCTGGAATTTATTTTTTGCGGATTAATGCGGACGGTATTTCTAAGACGGAGCGGGTGGTGATCGTGGACTAGGGCATTAACAGGAACGCGGATGACACAGATTTTTTGGATTATCACGTATTTTTGAAAATATTATATCTGTTAGAATCCGCTTTATCTGCGTCATCCGCGTTCCTCTTCTAAAAAAGCAAAGCCCAAAAGAAACCTAAAATCAGGAACAGACTCAGGAGCTTTCGGGCGTTTGCGGAAACTGCATTTTTAATAATTGAATGGCACTAAAAACGTCTACTTCGCGAACTCCCGCAGTCGAAGGCCATTCAATCCTTCAACCCTTACTCATCGTATCGCTCCAATCCCAGCTCCTCGATAATGTGAATCAACTTCTGCGCATATCGAGGATCAGTAGCATAGCCAGCCTTCTTCAGGCCGTGTGCCCAACCTTTATAATCTGTTTGTTTTAATTTCGAAAGAGGGCGATAGCGTTTTCCTTTGAGTAGGAGGCTGTGGGCGCGGAAGCTTTCCCAAGCTGTTTCGTACTTACGGAAAAAATCTTTGTGACTGTCGTCGGTAAAATTGCTGCAATGGTTTTTGCTACATTTTTTGGAGAAGCATTTCATGCCGAAGTGATTATTGTTTTTTCTGGAAAGACGACTTTCTCCAGCATTGCTTTCGATAAGACCTTGTGCTAAAGTGATACTTGCAGGGATGCCGTATTTGCGCATTTCTGACTGCGCCACCTTGTGAAATCGGTCTACGTAAGACTCTTGTTTTTTTCTTTTCAGAAGGTAAGCTGATCGCTTGCCGTTTTCTTTTTTAGTTGGGGTAATGGAAAGTGTGGTGGGCTGCTCCTGAC
>JBGCDT010000046.1:0-2929 GCA_045105695.1 Saprospiraceae bacterium
TACCTACTTCTGATGATGTAGATGCCTATGTGGCAGAAGCATTAGATAGATATGATAATACAAGCGATAAGTTGGATGTAATTGTGAAAGAATATTTAATTGCTCAATGGGGTAATGGTCTTGAAGCATATAACATTTATAGACGTACTGGTAAGCCAGCTAACATGCCGCCATTGGTAGATCCACAAGCGGCAGTTTCAGCATCTTTCCCAAGAACGATGTTGTATCCAGCTGTTAATGTTGACCTCAATCAAAATGCTACTCAGAAGGAAACTACAGTGCAAGTATTTTGGGACGTCCTTCCTGGTGGATTCCTTAGATAATCTTAACTCTTAAAATTTGAACAACATGAAGAATATTATAATAATAGCCCTCATAGCTTCAGCCTTGCTCATGATGCCGTCATGTGCTAATGAAGAGTTAGGGCCAGTCGTAACTTTTGAAAAGGCGACTATAGGAGCGTATGTACGTTTCGTAGATCAGCGTGGAAATGCTGAGTTTGATCTTGCTAACGTTGCATCAAGTGCTTTTGAGTACGATGTTGACTTCGTTAGTTTGGATGGAGGAAGCAGAGTTGCTGAGTACATTGTTACAGCACAGTTTATAGATAACACAGCATTTAAAGGTGATGATTCAAAGCCAAGATCAGTTTACAAAACTGTTAGTAGCTCTGCGTTTACGCCATCAGCTAAAGGAAATCCAGGAACTACAGTTGTAGTATCTTTTCAAGAGCTTTTAGGGGTATTTGGTCTTTCTGAAGATCAAATTACTGCAAGTGATCAGTTTGCACTTTTTGGTGCAGTTAGAACTGATGATGGTGCCGAGTATACCTCTAACAACTCTACTGCGACTATTCGTGGTAGTGCATTCCAAGGATTCTTTGATATTCCTGTTAATGTAACTTGCCCATTACCATCTGATGTATTCGTAGGAGATTATACTGCTACGTTTGATGGTGCTGCGGGTGGTGGATACGGAGTACCTTTCGCAGAAGGCACTTATACTTTATCAACTGTTGCAGGATCAAGTACGCAGCGTGAGTTCAGTGTAACTTATTTGCCGCAGATTGGTGGATTTGGACCTTATTCATTTACCATTGATTTCGTTTGTGATAAGACAGACGTTATCGGTATGGTATCTGGAGTTGGGTGTGTTTCTGGTAGTTTAACTATTGGAGCTGTTATCGATCCAGATTCAGGATTGAAAGTAAGTCCTGCAGTTGATATCGCTGATGATAGTTCATTCTCTATTATTATGAATGAAGGAACTGAAACAACAGGATGTGCTGCGATTTCTGAAACAATGACAAGAGTAGTTTTCACTAAGAACTAATTCTTAGATTAACTATTTTAGATATAAGGCTGTGACGCGCAAGTGTGACAGCCTTTTTTGATTTTCACCTAATGGTTTCTGCATTCATGCTTAAGGGTTACCACGGTTTTGGCCAGTATGATTGAGTAATACTTTTGAATTGTAAAAAATGTGAAGCTTGTCTTTGCAATTAAATCAAACCAAAATTTAAAAGCTATGAATTTTTCATTCTTGTTTTCATTTTTAATCGTTGGGACTTTCGCAGTTTCCAATGTTTCAACATTTGATAATACTTCGTACGTAAGCTCCTCAGAGATAGAAGAGGTGCTTGATGATCACTTTCTTAAAGACGTAAAGTCGGCAGAATTACATAGTGAATTAGAAGAATATATAGGTGCCGTGGTCGGTACTATTGATCACATTACTGCCAATAGAACTGGCGTCGAAGGGTCTTATTACTATGCAGTTTACAGTACAAAAGAAGAGGTAAAGGATGTGAATCTCTTTAAAATTGAAAAAGAGCATTTTGATAATGAGTCATTTTATGAAAATCTTGAAGCTGTCAATATGTTGCCCACTTGCAGAGCTGGAATATTTTGTCCGCCAGCATGTGATAATTACCCTGTAGGCAGCTGCTTAGGGATGACATGTCAGGGTTGCTAAGTATCTTTTTAATATTGATTCTGTTACACTTAAAGTGATTTTATTAAAATATAGGAGGCCAGCGTACTCGGTGCGCTGGCTCTTCTAATTTACTATTTTTGGGTAAATTATTTTGATCAGTAATTATTTATGCGCAGCATTATCTGTTGTGACTTTCTTAGTCGTGGTAAAAACCTTTTTAATTAAACATGTGTCTCCAAGAGTTCCGGCCAATCATAACTGATATATTCGATATAACATTGATGATTGTTAAGAAAAAACACCTTGCTTGATAAAGCAAGGAAGATTAGCTAAAGATGAAAATTCAATTTGCATTTATTTTCACGTTGTTGGGATTGCAAGGAGTTGCTCAATCCGTCGTAGTAGCTAACAAAACCTTTCTTCAAGTAGACAAAACTGTAGAATGTCATGAAGAGGTAGTTTTATCTGGGATAGGGACATCAAGTTGCATAAGTACGATTTGTACTGTTATTGAAGAAGGTGGAGATGTTTTGGCAATTTTTGATGGGTTGAATATTTATGATGCTAAGGGGAGAGTTATTAATGAGGGACGTGATTTTCGCACTCAGAGTGTTTCTTCCCAATCCATTACAGCAATTACGGGTGACTTTGGTGTCAATCTATATCACTTGGGTTTTGAAAATTTTGCCATGCGTCCCTTGTATGTTTCTAAGCTTAGTTTTGTTAACGGGGAACTCGAGATTGTTGGTAAGAACGAATTCATTTTAGAAGGAGACTTTGCTTATTTGAAGTCTATTACTAATAGCTTGGGTAGATCATCTTTATTAGTTTATGATATCGGAGGAGAGGAGTTGATAACATCGGATGTAACTGATGGCGAGCTTAGTGATCTAAAGAGACATAACTTAGTGTTGGATGGATTTAATTCATCTGGCCGGGATGATCTCGGCGCTCTGGCAGTTTCAAATCAGGGCAATCAATTGTTTTTAACCAG
>JBGCDT010000047.1:0-9953 GCA_045105695.1 Saprospiraceae bacterium
TTTCACCTCTATGTGTTGATCGAAATGAGGAACACCACATACAAAAACCTCTTCATCAGTAACCTTATAATATTCTTTCAATTCCTCCTTCATAATTTCACCCCAGGCAATAAAACGATCTGGGATTACTGGAAAAATTCCTTTACTGGTAATATTATCCCAACTCAATAAATGAATAAGGGTACTAATGCCTTCCTGCTGAGCGGCATACATAAATTTTGATTCCAGATAATTAATCGGGTAAGTCGAAACAACTACTTCTGGTTTTATTTCTCGAAGTAATGCTGTAGCCCTCTCATCTTTTAAATATTTACTTTCCGTTTTTTTAAACCGCTCACGAATACCTGGAAAATGAGGAATTAATTTATAAATCGGATAATAAATAAACGGTCGAATCCGCTTCCAGGGATGTTTGGATTTTGTGTAGAGGATACTGTAAATGTGTTTTTCCCACATGACCGGGTTGTTCCGAATATCCTCCAGATAATACCTTCGTTTTACACCATAGTCATCATCCCAAATCGTTAAATCTATATTTGCATCGTACAACATCACCAGTGGGTTATCAGCCAGTGCCTGAAAGTTTTCATCCCTTGCATCAGGGCTGATGATGGCTACGGATTTCCCTTTTTCCGTTAGCTTTTGAATGAGTCCAGTTTGCAGGATCATGCGGGCAGCGAAGCCATGAGATATGATGTAGCAGATGTGGGTGGACATTTTTTGTGTTTGGTTGTTTTTGTTTGTTATTGCTTTTCTTTTTCAATTCTATTATTTCGCTTTAATCATTTCCTCCGCCTCTGCCCAATCCTCCAAGGTGTCAATGTTCACATGATATTTATTTTCTGATTCAAACCAACTAATCTTTTCTCCATACAATGACCGCTGTTCTAAAACAATTTCTGTCTTGGTCAAATAAATAGAGCCATCTCTATAATAGACTTTGGGTAAATCCTGACGCCTGGAAATAATATTTTTTTCACCAGTAGCGATTTTCAGATACGGACTATTTTCTTTTTCTTCAAAAGTCCAATGTGGATTAAATTGATGTGGGACTGCTCTTACAGAAATCAGGCAATCTGCTTCGCTATTTTTGAATATCTTAATTGCTTTCGCTATATCATCTGCCGTTCGGAAAGGACAGGTTGGTTGCAACAAACAGATGGCCTCAAAATTTATATTTTTTGCTTTATAAAATTGCAATGCATGAATAACCGTATCTATCGAAGGAGATTTATCCGTTGCTAATTCAGCGGGACGCAGAAAGGGAACTTTAGCACCTGCAGATTTGCTGATGCTTGCGATGTCTTCATCATCAGTGGATACCGTTACCCTTTCTATCCCTTCACAAGCCAATGCTGCATTGATTGAATAAGCAATCAATGGCTGACCACCAAGCAGCTTTCTGTTTTTAAGTGGCACTCCTTTCGATCCGCCTCTGGCTGGAATTAATGCTAGTATTTTCATTAATCATTATTTGATCTTCCTAAAAACTCAACCGCTTCGAGTAAGTCAGTTCTACACTGCTCAACAACTCTGCAATGCCCTCCCCTGCTGTTCCATTTCCATAAATTTCATCAGTAGCATGACGTCCGTGTGCATATTGTTTTTTGATAGCTTCCAGAATAGCGACTCGGTCATAATCAACATCTATAACATTACTCCCACGTTCTCGCCCCAACTGACGGGAACCAATATTTATCACCGGCACACCTAGGAAAGAACACTCTCGAATGCCTACACTGGAATTGCCAACCAAGCATTTGGAATTAAATAATAATTTCAAAAAATCAACGGGGTCCATGTTTTTAAAAAAGTGAACCTGCTCTATTTTGTACTTTTCTCTGAAAGCTCGAATCCCATTAGAAGTACCATCGGAGCCAGCATCTACATTTGGCCAAAACCAAAAAACTGGAACGTTTAATTCTCTGACGGCGTGTAAACTCTCTTCTACATTTTTTCGAGAAGCCTCATGTTCTGTTGTCACCGGGTGCTGTAAGACCACACAATAGCCGTTCTCAAATTCTGGTTTTCCACCAACCCCCCCGTACTTTCCGTAAGGATCAAAATCCAGATTCGGATTTTCTAACATTGCTTTTGCAATATCAATTGAAGGACAGCCCGTCATAAAAACCTTCTCTGCTTTTTCGCCCAAACGAATGACCCTTTCTTTGGCTTTTGCAGAAGCTACAAAATGTATATCCGCCAATTTTGTAATAGCATGACGAACCTTCTCATCAATATTACCTGTCACTTCACCACCTTGTATGTGGACGAGCGGAATGTTCATATAAGCTGCCGCAATTGCCGTAGACATGGTTTCAAACCTATCCGCAACCGTGACGACCGCATCAGGTTTTATATTCTCAAAAACGTTGGATAACTCTATGATTCCCAGACCTGTAGTCTTTGATTGTGCAGCAAGACTTCCTCCTTCTAATACATTGTATACTTTGGCTGTGATCTCAAATCCGTCTCTTTCCATCACCTTCACCGCTGTTCCATATCTGCCTAATAGTGCCGAAGCAGCTACGACTAATTGCAACTCTAGCTCTGGGTGTGTCTTGATGGCTTGTAATGCAGATTTTATTCTGCTGTAACTGGGCCGGGCAGTGACCACTACGCATATCTTCCTCATGGTTATAGATATTGTCGCTGCTTTGCAGCTATGGATATTTTGCTTTGGTGTTTTTTAATCTAAGAATTACACAAAAAATAATTTCAGAATCTTTACGCTCCTTGAAAAGTCCTAATCTGTTCTCCCTCCAGTTCTTACGGTCAGTACTTTTCAAGGCAGATTCTGAAGTTAATTTTTCGTTGTTGCTAAATCAGTATCAGCCAAAAAATCGTATTTCTTTTTTGCTTGTGTTAAGGGGCGACCGACTACCTTTCGGAATTGGCTGGCGGCTATTCCTTGGGCTGCGGGTTTTTTTGCTTCCAGATCATCGAAGTTTATGATATGGCCTTTCGGTAAATCTTTATTCACTGCCAGCGACTTTTCAAATATCTTTTTTAGATCACGGTAAGGAGACAGGTCTGATTTATCAATCGGATTGGCCAATGCTGTTTCTAAAAAACGAACGGCCTCTACTAATTCTTTTACTTCATCAATGGTCAGACTGGAAGCGGCATCCGGACCAAACATTCTACGATCAAAAACAGCGTGGAATTCCAAAAGCTCTGCACCCAATGCTACCGCAGCAGTACAGGTCGCTATCTTTGCAGTATGTTCTGATAAACCAATTTTATGATCAGGATATCGTTCCTTCAATTCTTTAATGACATTCAGACCAATTCGTTCTGCTGGTGTCGGATAGCTGGTGGTGCATTGCATAATGCTTAGATCATTTCTAAAACCATTTACAAAATCAACCGTTGCATCCAGCTCCTCGAAGGAACTCATCCCGGAGGAAAGAATAATCGGCTTTCCTGTTTTGGCAATCTTTTCTAACATCAGAAAATTATTAACCTCCCCAGAACCTATTTTGTATCGTTTGACATCCAATGCTTCCAGCAGATCAACAGCAGCTTGAGAAAAAGGAGAGGCTAAAAACTCCAAGCCCTTCTCCTCACAATGCTTTTTCACAAGAATCCATTGATCCTTACTAAAAGACATACGTTCCCAGTAATCAAAACGGGTTTTGTCTTCATAGGAAAAGTTTACCCGAAAGGGTTCTGCCAATGAGCTTTCCGCTTCTGCAATGTGAATTTGAAATTTAATAGCATTCACACCGGTCTCCGCAATAGCATCAATGTAAGAATGGAGAATACCCAAACTACCATCATGTGCCTGTCCGATTTCTGCGATTATATCTGTTGAGTTAATCTTCATCTACGTAGTATTCCTGATTATATCCGTAATTGTAACCGCCATAACCATAGTAGCCACGACCTTGTTTGACGCCATTGAAAATAATACTCGTCTTTTCCAATTCTTTCTTTTGATACAATGCCTCCAGGTTTTTAAGCATAAATCTACGGGTGTATTTGTGCCGAACCAAAATCAGAATATTATCTATAAAAGGTCTCAACAAAAGGGCATCTGAGACCAATCCGATTGGAGGAGTATCTATTAATATGTAATCAAAGCGTTCCTTTAGCTCCTCTAATAAATGCTCCATTGGTTTTGATAGAATCAATTCCGCAGGATTCGGAGGTATAGGACCGCTGGTAATGTAAGACAGATTGGGATTGTCTTTGTAGGTTTTCAGAATGTCATCTACGCTGTTTTGACCAACTAAATAATTACTTGCCCCTTTTCCATCTGGGTTTTCAAGATACTGCCCCAATTTAGGTTTTCTGAGGTCCAAACCAATGATGACTACTTTTTTATTTGCAAGAGCTAAAGTGATTCCCAGATTGATGGCGATGAATGTTTTTCCTTCACCAGAAACAGAAGAAGTAAATAGAATGGTCTGTTGATCTTTTCCATGGTTGACAAAATTGAGGTTGGTCCGCAACAACCGGAACATTTCATTGATGGCTGACCGACTGCCCTTTTTTACGATGATGTGATCGTTTCCTTTTTTGAAGGCGATCCTACCTAATATTGGGATAGACGTCAGTTGCTTAATCGTCTCTTCAGAGTCAACTTTATTTTCAAAAAGACCAATAACCAGCACTAGTAAAAAAGGAATAGCCAAACCTAAAGCACCACTAAACATCGTCACCATTTTACGTTTTGGATAGACTGGACTTTTAGAAAGTCGCGCTCGATCTATGGTTCTGGTTTTGGCAGTCGTGACCGCTTCAGTGAGGGCCGTTTCTTCTCGCTTTTGCAAAAGATATAGAAACAGTTTTTCTTTGACTGCCTGCGTACGCATTTTTTCAATCAGCGTTTTTTCAATACCCGGAATACTACTCATGCTATTTCTCAAAGACTGAATGTTCTTTTCGATTTCTGCAATTGGAATCTGCAAATCCATTTTCAAATTCTGAATAGTTTCTATGATAAGCTCTCGCAAATCGACCATCTGGCTTTCCAATTCCATGCGTACCGGGTTTTTAGCGGAAGCGGTATTGGACATTTTTTTATTTTGTAAAACCAACGAGTTGTATTGATTTACAAAACCGGAGAGCACTGGGTTTTCGGCAATCAGATTAGCAGGGATTAGATCAAAGTCATTCCGATCACTGGTCAGAAAAGACTCCAGTGATTCCAGCATATTTTTTTGAATTTCAAAATTGGAAATCTCCTGAATAGAAGAACGAATCTCCCCTAAGGTGTAACTCATACTCGAAGCCGCATCGTCACTGATGATCGAATTTGCACTTTTGTAGCGTTTGATTCCACCTTCTACAGAATCCAGTTCGCCAACTAAACTGGCCACTCGAAAGTCGATAAAATCTATGGTATTTCTCAGTACCGTATTTTCGTCTTTTATTTCTTCTTCGTTGTAAACATCAATAAGGGTATTCAGGATGTCTCTGGCTTTTTCTGCGACAGGGTCTATGGTCTTTAATTGCAATACACTGGAGGTTGTATGACTCCCAATACGTTCTATGGCCAGGTTTGCTTTATGCAAATTCGCACTCGCTTCCAGAGGATAAATAACCACGCGGTAAAGTCCCGGAAGTACTGCGACTTTATGACTGAGGTTAATTAAAAATATTCCGTCTTCTGTCTCAAAAGGCTTTCCGTAAGGGTAACGATTCCCAGGATCTTCTTCACTCTTTTTGAAAACAAAAGTCTTGTAGTCTTTTTGTTCCAGGAAGAAGGTCTTACCAAAAGCACCCGCTTTATTCAATGTAAAAGAATCGACTGTAAAAGGAGAAGCAGTGTATAGTTCTGTGTCTTTAAGTTTTCCAATTCGATAATAAGCAACCCGAAGATGGAGACGCTCTACAACTTTTTCCATCAGGGTAAGAGATTTCAAAATCTGGATTTCATTGTCCATTGATTTTCCATCTGCAGATAAAAACTGATCAGCAATAATACTCTGCTCAGAAATACCACCACTGTTTCCCGCTTCTTTAATTAGCAAAACGGCTCTAGAAGAATACTGAAAAGTGGTATACCTCAAATATATCTTACCCAGCGCAATGGCCGCTACAAAACACAAAACAAACAGCCACCAGAAAGAAAGCATTCTGGAAAATATCCGTTGAAAGTCCACGACAATAGTGTCTTCTATTCCTTTTGATGGATTTGTAATTGTATTGTTATTTTCCAATATTATTATTTTATATTCTATTCAGCGAAATCAGAATGGCGGTTATAGAAACGATAGCCGATATCCAGGGTAAGAAACGACTTGCAGGGTCTCTTACCGAATTGACAATGCCTTTGGTCGGTCTGATGTAGAGTACATCATTTTGCTGAAGGTAGAAATACTCTGAGTTGAAAATTTCAGGAGAACTAAAATCCACATAAGCAAAGGAGCGCATATTATCCTGCTCTCTAATAATCAGCACACTGTCTCTATCAGAATAAGGAGTAAAGTCTCCCGCAAGAGTAATAGCGTCAAAAACCGTCAAGCGATCATTTGCGACTCTGAAGGTTCCGGGGCTACCAATCTCACCATTCACAACTACTTTGAAATTACTCAATCGAACTCTTATAATCGGAGGCTGTGTAAAATACGACTCCATCAATTTGGCAATCTTTACTTTCACCTCTTCTATTTCTAATCCTATTAATTCTATTTTACCAATGGTCGGAAAATCAATAGTTCCATCTGCATTGACTAAATAACCGGCAGCACCTCCTCCTCCATCCGTTGATAAATTGAAGGGAGCAACCGAAACCGGATCAGGGCTGATCACATTGATCTGCAAAATATCGTTGGGTTGAATTTTTAGTGGTTTGAAATTCGTGATGGCCTGCGCTTCGGTAGGAATACTGGGCCCTTCATTGAAGTTCACAAAGGACTTGTAAGAAGTACAGCTAGCAGCCATACAGAGCACTGCCACCAGGAACAGATAGTTTGTTATTCTCATCATATGTTTTCTTTGCAAGTTGTAGAAGCTTAGCTACGCCCTGCTTTTCCTTTCGAATTCTTTGGCAAAAAACCATTTATTATTTGTTCTGCAAAAGATTCTTCCTTGTATTTTAGATAATGGGTATGCATTTCATTGATGTTCACTCTAAAGTCCTCATTGGTCAGTACTTCTTCAATCTTTATGGTAATATCAATTGCACTATCCTTGTCTTTATCGGCCATCATTCCCAGTTGATGATAAGCCACTCTTGCGGCACAGCCATTCTGATCGGACTTTTTTCCAGAGTAAACCAGCATTGGTATTTTAAAATGAATACATTCGTTTATCGTATGAATTCCTCCGTGGTTAATGGAAAGAGCTGCTCGTTCCAAGACCTTCAATTGAGGCACAAAGCGAAAAGGAAAAATATTCTTAGACAATGTTTTCAGCTCAACATCTTCAATCAATTTCCCCATACCGATTATCAGCAACCAATCTTCTTGTAGCTCTACCGCCTCTATCACTTTTTGAATAAACCGAAAATCTCCTTCAGACAAAGTGCTGACCGAACAATAGATTAGAGCAGCTTTGTTTTTTTGCCGATAATCAAAAGCGGCTTCTAATCGCTCAGCCTCTTCTTCCTCCAATGTAGTCTCTACTCTGTTCACAGCTACCATCGGTCCGATGTAGGTATGATTCGGACGCTCTTCATGTGGGAATTCCATTTCCTTTGCCGTCATACTTAGCACTGGTAATTCTCCATAAGTGAATGGTCCCGGCCAGTAATTTTCTTTCAAATACCTTAGCGGAAATTTTTCTTGTTTTGCAATTTCCAAAAGAACTGATCTACGATCTGTACTCAAGGAATTAATTTTTTTCTTCTGAAATATCCACCAGCGTTTTACTTTGATATAGTTCCAATGGAGTCGAATGGCCAGTGCATTTCCTTTGACCCCCTCTCCCGGAATCGTATCCGTCAGCAAATAAGGCAGGCCGGGTCGGTTCCATAAAGAGAACCATTGACTCAGTAATAGGAAAGGTATCTTTTGGCCGTACGCTGTAAAAATGTACTCATGCAATTCTATATCAATTAGCACTAAATCAGGTCTTTCTGATTCTAGTAAACCAGCAAATGCTCTTGGCATCCATTGATTAAGTGCTTTTGATTTACGCTCTTCTGCGTTTTTGTATTTATAAAAAAATCGAGATAGCTTTTTTAATGGACCATTGTAATTCGGAATCTCTTCTTTGAATGAATTCTCAATGGCTGGCAATTGTACAAACCGTAATCCTTGTCCACTTATACTAACAGCTACTTTCCCTGGCGATGCGTAGATGACCTCGTGACCATCGTTTTGAAGACGGTCTACGAGTTCGAAGCTGGCGTTCAGAATCCCTCTGAGTCCAGTGGTTACGCAAATTATTTTTGCCATTTGTTTGGGTAGTCGTTTTCTCTCTTTTTAGAAATGTAGATGTATTGTTATGATTCTACTTTCTAGATTACTATGCTTATTCCGAAAGCTCTAATAAGGTCCTAATTTTATCTTCTATAAAAGAAGCCAGAGTTGCTATCGTTGTTTTTTGAAAAATAATATTTACGGGTAGTTCCAGTTCTAGCGCTTCATTAATTCTACTCACCACTCGTATACCCGAAAGGGAATCGCCTCCAATGTCTAGAAAGTTATCGTGGATTCCGATCTTATCAATTTGCATAACTTCCGACCATACGTCTCTGACCAGTTCTTCAAATTCCGTCTGTGGTTCTACGTATTCTATTTCCAGAACAGGCCTAATGCGGTCAGGTTCTGGAAGGGCCGCTCTGTCTATTTTCCCATTGATGGTCATTGTTAATGATTCGAGACGAATGAATTGAACCGGGACCATGTAATCTGGAAAATGGTTTAGCAGATAAGTGCGCAATTCTTGATTACTTAGTTCGTCTTCACCAAGGTAGTAAGCCACCAATTGTTCGTCTGCTCGGTCAGCTGACTTTGCAGCGGTGTAACCAATGTCGTTCAATATCTTTTGTACTTCTTCTACATCAATTTCCTCGTTTATTTCTTCCAGAGAAGCATCTCTTGTTTTGTGACCGATGCGCACATCCCAACTGTAAGGAAAAGCGTAGTTGCTATAACCTCTCTCTTTTTTGTGAACGTAAATACCCGCTTGATTAATTAGGCAATTCGTAGAACGACCTGTATCTGAAGGACGAACCCAACTTAGTTTCTGATCTAAGTACTCCAGCATTTCCGAAAGACTGACATCCGTATAGCGATAATAATCTACGAATTGAATTTTTTCAAAAACAGATTCATCCGCAAACATAGAAGTATCTAACAATTCTTTTACGGCGTCGTCTACCTGGTGGTAAGCCTTTCTCGCGTTTAAAATAGCCTCGTCAATTTTGTCAATATCCACATCGTCTTTTCGGAACAACTCTTCGGTAAGTCGCGTCTCAAAAAACTGTCCTCTCGATAAACCAGTAATGATAAACGGAATATTTTTTTCTAAAGCAAGTTGCACGCTAAGCGTGTAAATGGTTTTAAAACAACCATCACAAACGTTGCAATGTCGTTCTAAACTATCTACAAAAATAGCATCCATCTTATCGGTTTCTCCGAAGACGTGATCGACCCCTAATTCGCCCACTACCCTTCTGATATTTGCTTTGGCTTCTTCAGAGATATAACCATTGTCCAATGTAAAAGCCAACGGTTTGAGTCCCAACTCCACAAGCTGCGCCAACACATAGGTACTGTCCTTACCGCCACTCAGTAGTGCCAGACAATCGTAATTTCCTTTTTCTTCAGCAGGAATACTAAAAAGTAAATTGCTTAAATCTTCTTCAGTTTTAAAATACTTTTTGACCTTTTCTTGATAGGCTGTAAAATGTTGACATAGGTTACAAACCCCTTTTTCATCAAAACTAGACTCTGGATAATTCGACGGCAATCCACACTCTGTACAGTTGTGTACATCGTCTGTGTAAGTCGCTTTTCGTCTTTCGCGCAATTCAACTACGGCTTGACCGATCT
>JBGCDT010000048.1:0-3870 GCA_045105695.1 Saprospiraceae bacterium
AAGGCGTTCCTTCACATTCGCAACTGGTTGTGATGGTGTCCTGATACGTGTACGGATTGTTATCGTCGCAGTTCACACCAAAGTTTGTATTCAATCCAGCGCAATTATAAACCGTGAATTCTAAATCTTTTTGAATCGTAAAATAATCTGAAATGATGCCATCAGAGGTAATGTATTTGAAATCCAGTTGGTCATAGTTTAGTTCTAAATAACCAGAACCCTTCGTTAATTCATTGTGGTACATGATCGGATGATTGAGGTCTTCATTGTCCAAGGCATAACCAGCAGTACCGCAGATGACGTAAGGAATTCCTTTGCCATTTACTTTTTTGTAAGCTCCGTCTCCATCCAGTTGTCCGTCGCCCATGTCAATTCCCATATCGTTTGGATCGAAGGTATTTGATTTTTCATAGTGTCCATCTATTAAGTAAGAGCGTTGGTAGGTGTGAGAGTGTCCCATCAATACCAAATCAACTTCATACTGATCGAAAAGCGGAACCATATTCTCCCTCAGTTTTGTATTTCTGTAACGCGTATCTGAGAGGTTGTCTTTTTGTCCGTCGTAAAAAGGGTGATGAATCATCACAATTGTCCAGTCCATTTCATTGTCTGCGAGGTCATCTTCCAGCCATTGGATCATTGGACTATCCGGAGTATGTTCGACATCCCAGGAGTTGACGGAGATGAAATGGATGTTTGCATAATTATGAGAATAGTAAGACTCATTTCCGGAAGGGTAACCACCACATTCTCCGTTAGCAGGCAGATTGAAAATATCGAAATAAACGCCAGTCCCATCTTCTCCGTCGGCAGATTTTGCATCGTGATTTCCATAGGTTAGAAAAACGGGCGTGTTGATTAATTGATCTTCATACATGTTTTCAAACCAACCATCCTGGAACTCTTCATCTGTTCCATCTTGGTAGGCATTGTCTCCTACGGTTAGAATTAAATCTATGGGTTCATTTTGATTGAAATCATAAAAAGCATCTCGAACACTTCTTTGGTTATTGTTTCCAAAACCCATATCTCCTAGTAGCCACATGCGAATTTTTTCCTGTGAATTAGGTAGAGGGGCGGTCTCAAAATAATGCTCTTGACCATTGGCAAGTTGCCCCGAGTTGTTTCCAACGGCATAGTAGTACTTGGTATCAGGAATCAGGTCTTCCAATAAAACTTCATGGTCGGTCGCTTGACTAGAAGACGTAATTACATTGTTGAGACTGGAGGGACTAGTGCCATACCAGACCTTAGAACTCGTAGATTCATCGGTTCTCCAGCGAACGGTAATGTGGTCTTGATATACCGATTGTAGGTAAGGTCCTCTGATAATGTTTTGCCCTTGAATAGAATGAAAAGTAAGGAATGACAATACGAAGGGTAATACCCTACATAGCAATTTAATGTTCATGTTTGGTGCTTAAAACTTGAAAAAAATTGGCTTAAATGGAGTTGGAACAAACTCTTATCAGGTCAATCGTACGAAACATTGACGAACAACATTGATAGTAGTTGGAAATCTAAATCGGTTGAGAAAAAAATAGGTGAGATGTGGTAGGTGTATAGGTCTTGCTCTGAGTCACAATTTAGTGAAAAAAATATATTTATTTAAAGAAATTTAGAATCGGTTTATGTATGACAAGGAATAGAGGATTACGGACAGTTCCTAAGAGAATAAACTTTAAAAACTGCCCTTTTCCCAACAAAGTGTATTTTTGTCCGTTTTTCTAATTCAAAAACAATCCCTTTCGATGAAATACCTTTTTTCTATTTTAGTTCTTCTTTGCCTCGCTGTTTATTCTTGTGCTCCTGACGACGATCTTAATACGAGTTCAGATGTAATGCTCAGTTTTTCTACAGACACACTTCGGTTTGATACTGTCTTTACTTCCTTGGGTTCGGCCACGCGAAGTATAAAGTTGTACAACAATGAAAAACAACCAGTAGAGGTTAGTAAAATTTATTTTGAAGAAGGGGCTAGTACCCGTTTCAGAATGAATGTAGATGGACTGCCTGGAGCTGCGGAGAATGTGAAAATTCCTGCGAATGATAGCATCTATATTTTCATGGAAGTGACCATTGATCCGAATGATATAAATAGTCCTTTTGTGGTTGAAGAAAAACTGATGATCGAAACTAATGGTAATCGTCAGTCCGTGGTATTGGAAGCTTGGGGGCAAAATGCAATCTATGTTCCGAATCAATTTGCGAATGGCGGAACTGCTGTGCTGTCTTGCAACGGGGGGGAAGTGCTCTGGGATGATGAAAAGCCTTATGTGATTTTTGGTTCTCTATTGATTGATGAATGTGCTTTAAGAATTGCTGAAGGAACTAATATATATGTACACGGGGGACTTGAATCTTTTCAAGCTGTAGTAGAAGGTGATACCGTAAGACAATTCTACAACGATGGTCGAATTTTTACAACCGAGACGGGCAGCTTGCGTATCGAAGGAACGTTTGATAATCCAGTAGTCATCCAGGGAGATAGACTGGAAGAACCTTTTCAGGAAATATCAGGACAATGGTTTGGTATTGTCTTATCTGCCCAAAGTACAGGTAATGTTTTTGATTATGTAACTATAAAAAACGCAGTGATCGGAGTAGCTGTTGATTCGTTGGCAGAGCTAACGACCAGTTATTCCAGTTACCATAATACCACCTCTGCAGGTCTCTATGCTATCAACGCAACAGTAAACGCACGTAACTGCCTTTTCTATAATAATGCAGGAGGAGGAGTCGCATTATTGGAAGGTGGAGAATATAATTTTGATAATTGCACGATGGCTAGTTATGGTGTAGATGCGGATGCGCTGAGTTTCAGTGACGCGCTTTGTTTTGGTAGCCCGATTCCCTGCTCTGAATTTTATTCTGACGATCTAACGGCTCGTTTCAATAACTGTATCATCAGTGGCTCTCGGCCAGATGAGGTTGCTCCGTTTCACTTGGATGTAGACAATACAACCTTTGATTATGAATTCAATAATTGCGTCATCAAACTAGATGAGGTTTTAACCGAAGGTGGACATACCGACTTCTTAGATTTTTGTAATGACTGCATCATCATCGAAAACAGCGACAATCTTTTTGTCGATGAAAACGAAGGAGATTATCACTTGGATACTTTATCTGTGGCTGAGGAAAAAGCACTTCCTATTTCAGATTTACTTTTTGATTTGGATAATGTGATGCGAGATGGAGATATGCCGGATGTAGGTTGTTATGAGTATGTTGATGAATAAGGAAAGGGAGATAAGGAGAATAAGGCAGATTAGGTGTTGAACACTCACTCTCTTCTTTTTCTTGTATTCACGTAATATGAAACCTTATCGGCTTACTCTACCCTCCATCTACCTCAAAAAAAACGGAGCAACCGAAACCCAAAGATTCCGATTACTCCGCTCCCAAGCCCAAGGCTTGTTTGTATAAGCTAAGTATTATTTAATCTTAACCATTTTATTCGTTGCAGTGTAATCATCAGTAATCAACTGGTAGTACAATACGCCTCTAGTAAGGTTCTCAGAACTTAGAGAAACTTGGTTGTACCCTTTGTTGTAATCACCTTCGATTGATTGTAATTGACGACCTGATGCATCAAAGATTACCAACTGTGCAGACATTGCTGCTGGTAGATCAAAACCGATAACCGTTTCCTGACGGAATGGGTTAGGCATGTTCTGGTATAAGTTGTAACCTTCTGCTACTGTCAGTGCTTCGTTGAAACGTAGTTCAACATTCATCAATTCTAAGTCAGCATTGTAAGCTTCAGCTGCTGTGTAACGAGAGTTGAAGTTTAATACTTCACTCAATTTAACATCAGCGTTAGCTGTGAATGTAACTGTGAATACTGCTGCATCTCTCATCAAGCTC
>JBGCDT010000049.1:0-9746 GCA_045105695.1 Saprospiraceae bacterium
AAATTTTATCCTGCTGTAAAGTTTCGATGGCATTTGATAAGGGTTCTGGCATCATGACCATTCCTGCTCCACCTCCGTATTGGTAATCGTCTACCTGTTTGTGTTTGCCAATGCCGTAGTCGCGAAGGTTGTGTAAATCTACCTTTAGCAATCCTTTTTGTTGGGCTCTCTTTAGAATGGAATGTTGGAAAGGGCTTTCCAAAAGTTCAGGAAGAACAGTAAGAATATCAATGTGCATAACAATAGAATTACGTAAGTGAGATGGAGTCAAAAAAGTACGTTTCCTAAACCACCAGAGCTTAGGAAACGTCTTTGTATTACTTTGCGAAATTTGGCTTATTCAATTCCTAAAAGCTCTACTTCAAATACCAAAGTGGAGAATGGACCAATGCTTGGACCAGCGCTTCTTTCACCATAGGCTAAGTCATAAGGAATAAAGAATTTGTATTTAGAACCAACGTTCATCAACTGCAATCCTTCTACCCAACCAGAGATTACCTGAGTAACACCAAAGGTTGCTGGTTGTCCTCTATCTACTGAAGAATCGAAAACAGTTCCGTCGATTAAAGTTCCGTGGTAGTGTACTTTCACTTTGTCGCTTGGCTTTGGTTTCGCACCGTCGCCTTGAGTCATTACTTCGTACTGTAATCCGGAAGCTGTAGTCTGAACACCTTCTCTTTCTTTGTTCTTCGCTAGGAAAGTTGCGCCTTCTTCTTTGTTACCAGCAAATTTCAAAGCATTCGCAGCTTCTTGCTCTTTTGCTTTAGCTTGCTGGTACTGCATTACAATTTGGTTAGCTTCTGTTGGAGAAACCATCGTTTTTTTACCGGCAAGTACATCATTGATCGCACTGCTTAGGTCATCCGAATTAAGGTCATCAAAACCTTGTTGCTTTAAATTAGTGGCGAGTAAAACGCCGAGACTGTAGCTTACTGAATCTACCTTCATAGTTGTAATTGTATTGTTAGTTTGAGTCGCTTCTGGTGCTGGGGTAGGTGTTTCCACTGCTGCAACTACAGCACTCTGTTTTGGTGAACAGCTTACAAGACTGATCATTGCGACTGCTAAAATGATTGATATTTTTTTCATGTAAATAATGATATTGTTTGTAAAAAGATTTTATTTCTTCTCAGACATTTCTGCGTAATACTTGAAGAAGTATGGGATTGTCTCGATGCCTCTGTAATAATTAAATAAACCGTAGTGTTCGTTTGGCGAATGAATAGAATCGGAGTCCAACCCAAAACCCATCAATATAGATTTTGCTTTTAGTACTTTTTCAAATAAGGCTACAATTGGAATAGATCCACCACCTCTCTGTGGAAGTGGTTCTTTTTTGTAAGTCTTTTTCATTGCTTTAGCCGCAGCTTTGTAAGCAATAGAATCTGTTGGTGTTACTGCTGGTTCTCCTCCGTGATGTGGTGTTACTTTTACCTTTACGCCATCAGGAGCTATGGATTTGAAATGCTTTGTAAACAACTTCGTGATTTCATCAGAGGTCTGATTAGGAACTATACGCATACTGATTTTAGCATAAGCTTTTGAAGGTAGAACCGTCTTTGCTCCCTCTCCAATATAACCACCCCAGATACCATTTACATCAAGTGTTGGACGAATAGAAGTTCGTTCCAAAGTTGTAAATCCTTTCTCTCCTTGTACGTCTTTGATACCCAAATCTTTCTTGTATCTCGTCTGACTGAAAGGTGCTTTGTTCATCGCTTCCCGTTCCTTTTTAGAAACTGTTTCTACATTTTTATAAAAACCAGGGATATTGATTTTGTTGTTTTTATCATGTAGCGAAGCGATCATCTTCGTCAATACATTGATCGGGTTAGCTACGGCACCACCATATACGCCTGAATGTAAATCCTTATTAGGTCCAGTGACTTCCACCTCCATGTAACTCATGCCGCGAAGACCAGTCGTGATAGAAGGTATTTTATTGGAAATGATAGAGGTATCAGAAAGCAATACCACATCGCAGGCAAGCATTGCTTTGTTCTTTTTACAGAAATCTTCCAAGTGTGCAGAACCCACTTCCTCTTCGCCCTCGATCATAAACTTCACATTACAAGGCAGTGCATTTTTTGCGATCATTCCTTCGAAAGCTTTGACGTGCATGTACGCCTGCCCTTTATCATCACAAGCTCCACGTGCGAAAATAGCTCCTTGAGGATGCAACTTCGTCTTCTTAATCACTGGCTCGAATGGGGGAGAGTCCCACAAATCAATTGGGTCTGGCGGTTGCACATCATAATGCCCATAAACCAAAACCGTCGGTAGTTTTTTATCAATGATGTACTCGCCATAGACAATCGGATGTCCAGGTGTTTTGTGCAACTTCACTTTTTTCGCTCCAGCTTCTTTCAGTTTCTTAGCGATAAATTCGCCTGCTTTTTTTACATCTTTTGAAAACTTAGAATCTGCGCTAATAGATGGAATGCGCAACAGATCGAGCAACTCGGATAGAAACCGATCTTTGTGTTCTTTATTATAGGCTTTTAGTTCTTCCATGGTGTATTTTGTTACTGAGTACTTTGTAAATTAAATTAAGATTCCAGCGGTTAAAGTGAAAAATGAAATTGGCTGCTATACCACTGAAAACGGGGGCAAAGGTAAGGAAAATTTTGGAGTGGATTGTAACGCCTTCCTTTCACAATTAGATTTACTAATTTTGCCCGACGGATTTACAAACAACACGAAATGCTTTGAAGTTTTTTATTCCTAAGATAATCTTTTTAATAATTTTAACTGCATTCACGCAAAGCTCTATCGCTCAGGTTAATGTTAGTAAAACTACTTTGCTAAAACATCCTTTAACCTCAAAAAAGATTTCTGCTTCTACTTATGGGTTTGATGAAAATATATTCAGATTCCATATTGATTTTACTTCAAACGCAGCTGTAGTCCAATTACGAAAGTTGTCCAAAAGAAAGAAGAAACCTCTTGACGATGGAGCTTTATTCTATTTAGATTTAGAATCTGATTCGGTCAAGTGGCATCACAAACTTGACTATAGTTTAGAGTCTGTTCATCCTTTGGCAGATAAAATATATAAGCGAAAGGTGAAGTATGAACGAATGTTTGTGCTGGAACCGGAAACTGGTTTAGCTACTAAAGAACTAAGGTACAATCTGCTTTACATGACCTCCAATGACATTGGTCTATGTTATGGAAAACTATACTTTGATGATTCCAATATGCTTTACGGAATTGATCTGAAAAAGAATGAATTATTATGGAAACGAGAAATTGACAGAACTTATGGTGTTAGTGAAATTAAGACCTTAAACGATTCTATTCTACTCGTATCCGCTAGTGGTCTTCACTCAATCAACCTGAGAGATGGCCGTGGGTGGAGCGAATCTGCTTCTACTGGGGAGACGCGCAAGGATTATAGTTATTATAATTTTCTTTATCCTCGCTTTTTTGGAGGAGGAATGTCTTTTGGTCTTAGCTTTTTAATTATGATAAATACGGACCCTGTGCCTGAGGTTCCTTATGTGAATGGTTTAGAATCTAATGTCTTTTTAGATGAGACAGGTATTTACAAGGCTACAAAAAAATACGTTTTTAAGAAGGATGCAAAAATTGGTAGAACGCTCTGGAAAACTGAAATTCCAGAAGGCTTTGGAAGTCATTCCTATATTCATCGTAAGGATTCTGTACTTGTTATTGTAAATAGTGGTAAGGGGTATGTAGATGGTCAGGAGGTCGCTTTTGGTAAACCATTTTTGATGGGGGTAAATGCTTACAGTGGTGAAGAGTTGTATTTCATTCCAATTCCCTCTATGAATGCAAAAGCTATAACGGATATTAATTTCACGGATTCCGTATTCTATATTAATTTCGGATATTTCTGTTCCGAAGTTTCCTATGAAAGTGGTGCGATACTAAGCAATTCTTTGTTTGCTCATCCATCTAAAAATTTGAATGCTAAATTTTTTAGAGAACATGATTATGTTCTCAAGGACGATGGGACATTCTTTCACCCCGCTTCATCAAATCAAGACGGACTTTTTATTAGTAGTCAGGACAGTATATTTCAACTAATGAATGAAGACAGTGAAATTAAAATTAGTTCTAACAATGAGTATTTTGTTTACGCAGGAAAAATAGGGCAACATAAACTTCTTGCAAGAGAAAATCTAGTCTTTATTGTTGATGAGGAATTGGAACCAATCACTTCTTTCCAATCTACGTCGAATATCATAATACTATATAACACGCTTTACTTTGCCCACGGAAAAACATTATTAGAAGTAGACTTAGATCAGTTTAACTAACCCTTTTTTTCATCCAATCTTTCCTCCCGTTTCTGCACATATTTATAGGTCTCCCATTGGGCATTGAAAGATTTCTTTGAGTCGTTATCTAGGTATTCGTTCTTCTGCTTTTGATCAAATAATCTGGCCTTTGTATTGTCTTTAAACTGTATTTCGATATAGTCTAAAATCTCCTGACGTAGTACTGGATCATAAACTGGAAAAGCCGTTTCGATTCTATAACTCAGATTACGAGTCATGAAATCAGCTGAAGACAAATACATTTTTTCTTTTCCACCATTATGGAAAATAAAAACACGAGCATGTTCTAAAAATCGATCTACAATACTAATAGCGTGTATGTTTTCACTGACTCCTGGAATCCCTGGAATGAGGCAACAAATCCCTCTGATGATAAGGTCAATCTTTACACCTGCCTGACTTGCCTGATAAAGCAACAAGATCATCTTTGGATCTTGTAAGCTATTCATTTTGAGCATGATATAAGCGGGTTTGCCTTCCTCTGCCGCTTTGGTTTCCTTCTCAATCATCTCGCTGAGATCTTCTCTTAGGTTAAAATGGCCGACGAGCAAATGCTTGAAAGACTTACCGGGAACCTTAACTGTCTCTAAAAAAGAAAAGACACGGGAGACTTCATCCGTCAGTCGTTTGTCAGTGGTAAACATTCCGAAATCACCATATATTTTTGCGGTATCTTCATTGAAATTACCAGTACTTAAAAAGACATAATCTTTGGTTTTCTTTTCTTCTTTTCTACGAATCAGTGCAATCTTAGAATGAACTTTTAAACCCGGGAAACTATAGTGAACCTGTACTCCAGCATTTTCTAACCTCTCTCCCCAAATCAAATTATTCTCTTCATCAAAACGAGCTTTTACTTCAATAAAAGCAGTGACCTTCTTACCTGCTTTGACCGCATTCAACAAGGCTTTCATTATCCTTGATTTTTTCGCCACTCGATACTGTACAATCTTTATATCGGTAACCTTAGGGTCACGCGCAGCTTGTTCAAAGAATTGAATAACAGATTCGTAAGAATGATATGGAAAATGCAAAAGATGATCCTGCTCAACAAGAGAGGCCAGAAAGTCTTTAGATTTTTCTAAAGTATTATAAGCGATTGGTGGAAGCTTCTCTTGTTTCAAATGATCGAGTCCAAAACTAGGGAACTGAAACAGATCAAAGTTATTATGATAACGACCTTCTGGCAAAAGATTAAAGTCTGCTAATTCAAAAACCTCTTTCAAAAAGTCGAGAAGATCAGGTGGCATGGAGCGGTCATAAACCAAACGTGCCGGAGGACCAATATCTCTTTTCTTCAGACTCTTTTTTATTTTCTGCAAAAGGTTACCCGTAAACTCATCGTCAATATACAACTCTGCATCACGAGTCAACTTAATGGAGTAAGTTCCTAAAATATTATAACCAGGAAATAAATAGCTACAAGAATATCTTACAATGTCATCAAGCATAATGATGTCATTCCGTTTTGTAGAAGAGGGTAGTTTTACAAAACGACCAAAGTGATCGGAGGGAACTTTTACCAGCGCATATTCATATGGATTATCAGGTTTTTCCTTGTCCTGTAAAAACAGAGCAAGGTACAATGCACTATTATTCAGAAAAGGCTTAATTTTTCCTTTTACCAAGAGTACGGGTTGTACAAAGGGTAGGAGATTTTGTTTGAAGAAATCATCGATGAATTCGATTTGCTCTTCGTTTAGTTCGTCTGTTCGCATTCTTTTGATGCCTGCTTCTTCTAGCTGAGGAATCAGTTCTTCGCGCATGATGCGACTGAATTCGAGTTGCTGATTATTTACAACTTTGAGTACTTTTTTTAAAACCGTCTTTGGAGCGAAATCTAACTTTGCCTTTGTCTTTTTCCCAATCCGAACCAAGTTCTTTAAACTTGCCACCCGTACCTGAAAATATTCTCCCAGATTACTAGAATAAATAGCCATGAATTTCACGCGCTCCAAAAGCGGTACGGAAGGATCTTTCGCCTCTTGCATCACCCGTTCATTAAAGGACAGCCAACTGATGTCCCTGTGGATGAGGTGCATATTATCTTCGGTTAGTTTCTTCATTTTGTATTGAATCTGAATAAAGTTTGGGTTCTTCTTAAATGTAGATGTTCTATGATGTTCAAAGTCAAAAGCACAGTATACGGCAACTACTTTAAATTAGGTTTAAATTCATGTCATTAAATCGTTAAGTCTTAGAATAAACTGATTTGCTTCCCGTCGTTTTCATCTCTAAATATTGGCCCTCTGACGTTTAGTCCCGTCTCTTTGTTCAGTCTTTCGACAAAAATATCTGCCATTTCAGGAGCCAGAAGGTTATCTGGTTCATGAGTAAAAATGTAAGCTTCTTTTAATCCGACTTCAGACCAACGCTTCAGTCGTTCTACCCATTCAGCGGTTCGGTATTTGTCTGAAGGATGCAAATCATTACCTACGAAGCGAATCATGGTGGTCGAATTGGTCAATTCCATATGTAGTACATCACGCCTTCCAGCAACGTCAGTAATGACAGCCGTTCGATTGTACTTTCGCAAAAGGTCAGCCCAAGAGGTATTCGTTCCGTCGAACCAACTTTCATGTCTCAGCTCCACAGCTAAAGGAATTTCAGGTGGAAACCTTTTCAGAAAATTCTCTAAAATAGGCAATCGTTCAGAATCAAAATAAGGAGCTAACTGAATAAAGCAGCAACCCAGTTTTTCTTTTAATCCAACAATGTTTTTACAAAAAAGCGAAAGGTATTTATCATTCAGGTCAAGATCTCGACTATGGCTGATAGACTGAGGTATTTTCGGACAGAAGCGAAAATCTTCTGTCGACTCTTTATACCACTTTTCGATAAGTTCTTCTGTCGGGATTCGATAATGAGTTGTATTTAGTTCTATGGTGTTGAACTGCTTGGTATACTGGGTTAGAAAATCTTTTGCTTTTGTTCCCAGAGGGTAGAGGCGACCGACCCATTCTTTCATGCTCCAACCCGTAGCTCCAACGTAAAAATCAGTTTGTTTTGAGTCAGATACTGGAACTGTATTCCTACTTGAATCAGGCGGCAAGCTAAAATCAACGAGACTAATATCAGGGAGTTTGCCGAACTTCATTTTTTTAATTTAAACAGTTTACGATGTGCTTTCTACGAGCTTTCGCCAAATATAAAAAATGAAGGTTTGAAATTGACATTTTTCAGTTGGATTCTTTTGCAAAAAATGCTTGTGTATTTTTATCGGAAAATGTAGTGGGATAAATCGAAACACTACTTCAAAGAAACCCAAAAATTAGTTTATATTTGTCGCCAGTTTTATAGCAAACAACGAAAAATTAACTTCAAAATCTGCCATGAAAAGTACAGACCGTAACGAACAGAGGGAGAGCAGCTTAGTACTTTTCATGGAGCGTTAAGATTCTGAAATTATTTTTTGTCTAATACATAAAAGAAAAAACAATTTACAATGGCTAGAAAAAAAATTGCTGCGGGCAACTGGAAAATGAACACCCTCTTAAGAGATGGACTTAAATTGGCGAAAGACATTGCCAAAAAAGTACCTGACAATAATAAGGCAGAGGTAGTCTTTGGTGTGCCATTCACTCATCTACATGCCGTAGCTGAAGCCATCAAAGGAAATAAGAAAGTAAAGGTTGCGGCCCAGGATTGTTCTGCTCAAGAAAAGGGGGCATACACTGGCGAAACTTCCGTAGCCATGTCAAAAGCTGTTGGTGCCTCTTACATTATAGTAGGTCACTCGGAAAGAAGAACTTACCATGAGGAATCTGATAAATTGCTCAGCCAAAAAGTAGATCAGGTTCTCGATAAAAAACTGAAACCTATCTTCTGCTGCGGTGAGCCTTTGGACATCCGCAAAGCAAAAAAACAAAAGTCTTACGTAGGTCGTCAGCTAAGATCCAGCCTTTTTCATTTGGAGGAGGCTCAGTTCAAAAAGATCGTTATCGCTTACGAACCCATCTGGGCCATCGGTACTGGCGAAACTGCTTCTCCTGAACAAGCCCAGGACATGCACAAATACCTCCGAGGTGTAATCGCCAAAAAGTACGGCGACAAAATCGCTAACAACACATCCATTCTCTATGGTGGATCTGTAAAACCCGGCAACGCTGCTGACCTCTTTTCTCAGTCTGATGTTGATGGTGGTTTGGTGGGAGGCGCTTCCTTGGATGCGAAGGGATTTTTGGATATAATTGGGGCTTTGAATGTGGGGTGATTTATAGGGTAGGTGAGGAGGATGAGGTTGATAGGGTTGATAAGGCCACTTACGTCTGAATAAATTTTATATTCCTATCCACCTCATCCACCTCATCCACCTCATCCAAAAAATAAATAAAATCTTTTGAATAACAACAACATCGTCTCCCAGCGCTTCATCAAATGCCTCGAACAGCTCAAAGAGCAAAATCGGGTGAGGTCTAGCCGTCAATTTGCTGTGCAGTTGGATTACCTGCCGCAGTCTTTGAGTGAAATCAATAAGGGGAGAAGAGATGTGACTATTGAGTTGATCCGTAAGGCGGTGGAGCATTTTCAGTTTAACCCAATTTATATCTATACTGGGGAAGGCGATTACTTCCTTTCGGAAAATGAACAACAGAGTTTTAGGGTCTTGTCTATAGTTTCCAATGCTGAGGAGGATGAGAAGATTGTGCATGTACCGGTTCCCGCGCAGTCGAGCTATCCGGGGGAATTGGCGAATCCTAAATTCATTCAGGAGTTACCTACCTTTTCTTTGCCCGATTATAAATACAAGACCGGAACGCATCGCTCCTTTGATGTTTCTGGGGATAGTATGGAGCCTACTTTATTTGAGGGAGACAAAGTGATTTGTAATTACTTGGACCCGCAACTTTGGGAGTCTGGCATTAAAGACAATTACGTTTATGTCCTAGTTTCTCGCTCAGATGTGATGATTCGTCGAATTAAAAATAACATTAATACAGACAACTCGCTTTTGGTCCAATCAGATAATACCTTTTACGAACCTTATGCAATGCCGATTGCAGATTTAAAGGAGGTTTGGTACGTACGAGCTAAGATCAGTCCCTTCTTACCTTCTCCGATGAACATACAAAATTACGTTCGAGAGGAAGTGCAGGCACTGAAAGAAAACGTAAGGGCACAAACAAAACTGATACAAGCGCTCCAGAGCACTCTTGATCAGATGAACAAAAAGATGCAACAGTAATTTTATATCAATAAGAAAAATATCTCCGGAAAAGTAGTCTACAAAAACATAGGCCCAGGTTGCTGGGGAATCATTGATTCAAATGGCAAAGAATGGCGCCCTGTCAACATGCCTACCCAGTTACAAAAAGAAGGGAAGCAGGTATCCATCATGGCAGATGAGGTGGAGGAAGGGATGTCTATTTTTATGTGGGGTACGCCGGTAAAGGTGGTTGGTTTTGATACTTAAACCTTAGTGCTATTTCTTTCCTATTC
>JBGCDT010000050.1:0-6974 GCA_045105695.1 Saprospiraceae bacterium
AACCACCACCGCTTTATTTCGTACTGAACTTCCAAAAGAGTAACCATAGTACTGATCCGAATGACCCTGCCGCAGCGCACTTTCTAACAAGGTGTTTCCGATGTCATCCATCCTCGTGTAATAGTACGCTCCTGCTAAAAACACCTTAGCCAATTTTGGTTGCAGATTTCTTTTGCGAAAACGATTCATAGCACTTTTTGCAGGCTTTCCAGCTTTTGCCAAAAGGAACAAACGGTAAGCTTGCAATACTTCTTCGCGATGGGTAACGCTGTACTCAGCTGCGCCATTTATCTGCCACTGATTTGCTTTTCTGGTTTTATCTTTAATCCAAATTTTTAGCGCATCTTCTTTGAAAAGCATATTCTTATCTCTCGCACCGATGAGGTATTGACCAGCGTATAAATCCGACCATGCATGGTAATATCCATTTCGCCAATAGCTGAATCGGCCATCGCTTTTCTGATAAGATTGTATTTTCAAAATAGCGGCATCAAGGTAATCTCGATTTTGCTTTGCTTCTTTCGGAGTCAATGCCATGAGGTCATCAATGTAAAGCATACTGAGTGCCTTGGAAGTCGTTTGTTCCAGACAACCATGTGGATAGCGAATGAGATCGTGGTAGTGCTTTGTGAAGTTTGGAACTAAGGCTCCTGAGATTTGTAAATCTACATTTCGTGTTTTTTCAAAACCAAAAGAACTGATGTCAACAACGAGTTCTTCTCCTGCGTCGATGATGTAAGTGTCTTGTTGATCAGAATAGGAATTTGGATAATTGACAAACAACTTCGTCTCCTCAAAAGCAGAAAATCGTCCTCCATTTGCCGTTGCTTTAAGTTCGATGTCTGTCGTTCCTGCTTCCATCTTTGTGGTAAACTGCATCGTTTCCAAGGACTGATCTGAAGAATTTAAATCAGTTGTAATTTCATTGTTAAAAAACTGAATTAAGCTGTTCGATGCTTTTGCAGAAAGCAAAACCTCACTAATCGTTTCCTCATCTTTGAAAAAAGTAATCGGTACATCTACCTTATCAGTAACATTGAGCGAGCGAGGTAGCTGCGACTGTACCATCAGCGGGCTCACCACTCTGATTTGTTTTTCGACTGAAGCAAAAGAGCGATCATTGCAGGCAACCAACATTAGTTTCATACTACCGATATAGTTCGGCATTTCGATTTTGTGGGTCTTTGTTTCGCCAGCTTTCAATTGAATAGAACCTAAGTGGAATACCACCGGTTTGAAGCGATTGAAATCTGCGGATTCATCCAGTTTTTTCTCTGCCGCTTCATCACCTCCGATACTCAGCAGACCTGCAAAGGATGGATTCATGTAGTACATCAGCTTGGAAAAAATATCCCAGGTCTTCACGCGCAGCGCAATCATCTTAGAAAAATGAGTCATCGGATCAGGTGTTCGGAAGCCAGTTAGATTCAGCAAACCCCGATCAACTAAGGCGACAGTGTACTCTATTGCTTGTCCATTTTTCTCTGAAACCTCAAATGTAAATGTCTTGTTAGGTTCTACCTTCGCAGGTGCGTTTACGACTGGTTCTATCACTTTGCCTGGCTGATTGACCAGTACTTTTTGCACCGTGTACATTCGCAGGGGGCGGTCATTATTTTGCTGTCCGTAGTTTTGTACGATGCTGACATGGATGTAAATATTGGGAAACCAATCTTCTTCTACGGGGATCAGGAGATTGCCTTCACTCAGGTTTTGCCAGAAGACATCAATGACTTCGTTTCCTCGTTCTATGCTCACCAAGGCACGAGCATCTTTGATGGCAGGGAGTTTTAATTCTATCGTTTCTCCAATATCGAAAACGTCTTTTTCCAAATTCAAATTAATAAACATCGGGTTCGTTTCTACTGCATAGCTCCTTGTAACTACACTGTGAAAACGGTATTCCGACTTGTGTCCACTTTCCAAATCCTCCACGACCAGCATGTACATTCCAGATTCATTGTTCTTTGTATCGTGACTATAACTACCTTTTCCTTTTTTTAGCGAAAGCTCTTTTTGCCAAATCTCTACGTAGCTCGAACTACTCTGCGAACTGTGCCTGCGCGACAATCGGTAACGGTCATACCACCAGTCTGTCTCGTACTTGAGTAAAGTCATTTTCACTTTCGCATCCGTCTCCAATAGCTTTCCTTTTTGATCCAATCGGATAATTTCCATCGCTGGAGTTTCTCCGTATTTATAGGAGCCGCCCCAGCCGCGACCTCTTGCTTTTTCGATTCCGACGTAGGAAGTGAAAGGCGAGACCAACCTGGATTCTGTCTCCGTATTCAGTCCTCCGCCAGGTAAATCTATTTTAGAATCAATGACAATTCTGCTTACGGAAGCATATTGTTGGAAATTTTCTGAAAAGCTAAAAATAGCCTTTCCTTCTCCGTCTGTATTTACAGACCAGAGTCCTCTGTCCTTTGTTGGATTGGGTAATTGGGTTGGTCGAAAGACAAAGTTTTTGTACTCGCTAAATGGTTGATAGACTGGGAATATATTTGCCGAAGCGTTCACCACACCTTTGCGCATGGCGTAGCCTGCCAAGTAGTTTACGGATAGTTCTCCACTGATTTCATTATTATAAATCCAGTTCTTTTCCGCTTTTGCAAAATCATATTCCAGGTCAACGACATTTGGTTTAATCGTTTCTACGCGCAATGTTTTTTGAGTGCGGTAAGGCCCAATGCTGATGTCTGCTTTCCAATAACCTGTTGGTGCTTCCAGATGCGTTGGCATTTTGAAACTGTAAATAGCTTGTCCGTCTTTGATCGGCAAAAGATATTTTTTGTACAATACATTCTTAGGATTTCGGAAACGGACAACGATGGGTAAGTCTTCTGCAAATTTGAATTTTGCTCGATTCAACATTACGTTCAGGAAGATGGTATCTCCTGGTCGCCACACATCCCGTTCGGTGTAAACAAAGACTCGGTTGTCCACATCTCTGACGTTGGAGGAAACATCAAACTCTGTTAATGGATTCTCTTCGCCATCAGCTACATTGAAGTAAGAGACCTCTCCTTTGTAGGAAATTCGAATGGCTTTGGTTTTTCGTTTTACATTATTGAATGTCGCAACACCTCCCTGACCTATTTTAGCAGAAGCGATATTCAGACCTTGTAAGCTTATCAGATCTATCTCTGCGCCATTCGCTAATTTATTTTCTAACAATTCTTTTACAGCAATGCGCATTCCGTCTTCCACTCTTTTGATTACTGGAAACACATTGGTACAATGTACATTTCTGGCGATGCTTGTTCTATGCAGATAGTAAGAAACACTGCAAGGATCGCCTTCGTTGTGGTAGTCGTAATAATCATAGTAGTTGTAATATCGGTTGCGATCTTCAAACCAATTTTCATCAATCGTCTCCTTTTCAAAATCGTAAATATTTTTGTTTTCACAATTCAGAATTGTATTCGATGGACCGAAGGAAAGCTGTACATGGTAGATCGTTCCTTTCTCTCGCTGAAAAGCATTTGTAAAGTCCAGACCGAATTCATTCCACCCTTCAAGATTATTAGAAGTGAGGCTATCAAGGTTGTAAGTGGTTTTGTGAACGAGGTTCCCAAAGCGAACCATCTCCATCTGATCCATGTAGCTCATGTTGTTCCACGCGGCATATCGGCTGGCATTTTCAGAACGTATTCCAATGACAGAAACGATAACAGATTTCAAAGCCTTTGCCCGAAAGGGAACTTTAAAAGTCCCAGACGCAGGAATGTAAACACCATCGGCTATCCACTCCAACTCTGGTTTTACAACAGCCATTTCAATTTCGTAAGACAAAGCCAGTGGTAAGAGAGAACCATCTTTAGCCTTCAAGCCTCTGCTGATGTGGAGGTTCATGTCTTCATTTGTCTTCGTCTTTATAATTACTGTAAGTGTATTGTTAGAAATTATTAATTCTGCATCTTCTTTTCCCAATCGTACCAAACCTTTTGCATCCTGATCTTCATTCAGCAGCTTTGTGAAGTACACTTTGTATTCACTCAGATCTTTGTTGAAATGTGTGTTTACGACAGTGAATTCTTCTTTGTCATAACTCCAGACATCGATAGTTCCTTTCTCTTTGGAACCAACGGCAGATCCGCTCCAGTTGATTTTTTCTTTTCCTTTGGTGGCATCGAAGGTGATGTTTACGCCGTATTGGTTTTCTGAAATCAGCTCTAGAGTCAGTCGGCTTTTATCACAATCAAAAAGACCTTTGATGTTTTCTACTGGTTCAGGAATAGAAGTGTTGACCAATAACCGGACATAAGGTTTGCTATTGTCATCAATGATGAGTCCTTCTCGTTCTACGGAAATGTATTGTTGGAAAATTCTGACTTTGCTGACTATGATTGTGGATTCGTCAAGATTCAGTACTTTGTTCAGAGCAAGTGTAACTTCATATTCCGCTCCTCTTGTCCATTTGCCTTTTGGGAGAATTTGAAATCCCGCTTGGTCTTCGTTGATGGAAATCGTAAAGCCAACAACAGGTTTTATAGCGATGGCTTGGTGAATTACAGCAGAGTCCAAATCACCAGAATGCAGCAAACGAAATTCGATGGGATCGCTTTCGTTAATCATTCCTTGAGTGTAAGCGGAAATATAGTTGCGGGCTTCCAGGTCAGTGAGAGGCGCTTTTTCTTTGCAGGAATTTAGCGATAGCGCAAAGAGTGCGAGTAAGGAAATAACAGTGCTTAGATTTTTCATTAGAAATAGTTTTGATTCGTGAGTACCCCAAATGTATGGGTGAATCACTATTTCTAATTGGGAGAACTATTATTCGTGGGGAGTGGGTGAGTATTTGATTTTGATTGAGGGTGGAAGAGGGTTGGAAAGGGGTGAAGAAGGTAGAAGAGGGTTTGTCCTGTTTGTTTAGTTTAACGCAGTTTTTAAAAGAACTTGCACCGCGATTTTCAAATCGCAGCGCGAGCTTTTCCGTTATAAGGCATTTTTCATTTTATTTCAATTTTCATTAAAACGAAACCCATTTCTTATTCCTCTTCGAAGCTTCCACCACCCGTTCAATAAACCGCATTCCCCGAACGCCATCTTCCACCGTAGGATAATCTTCATAAATCGCTTTCGGTTTTTTGTCTGCCAGGTCTGCTTGCAAACAAAACGCAAAATTTCGATAAATATTCGCAAAGGCTTCGAGGTAACCTTCTGGATGACCGGCGGGGAGTCGAGTGTGCGCTTGAGTTGCCTTGGATAGTTTTCCGACGCCGGTGCGGACGACTTCCGTTGCTTTGTCCAGCCACTTTACGTAAAGGGTGTTGGGTTCCATCTGTGCCCATTCTAGGCCAGCTTTTGTTCCGTAGATTCTGATCCTTAGATTGTTCTCTTCGCCTGCTGCTATTTGGGTGGCAATCAAAATTCCTTTGGCTCCATTGTCGAATGCTAACAATACATTTCCGTCGTCATCTAATCGTCGCCCAGGAACGAAGGTGTTAAGGTCTGCGCAGATTTTTTTGATTTGTAAACCGGTGATGTACTCCGCTAAATTTTCTGCATGCGTACCAATGTCTCCGATGGCTCCTGCTACGCCAGATCGCTTGGGGTCCGTTCGCCAGGAAGCCTGCTTTTGATCTGTGTCTTCCAGCTTTGTGGACAACCAACCTTGTGGGTACTCAACAATGACCTTACGTATTGCTCCAATCTTTCCTTTTTGTATCAGGTGCCGGGCTTCTTTCACCATTGGGTAACCTGTGTAATTGTGGGTGAGGGCGAAACGCAATCCAGTTTTCTTTACTAAGCGTTGGAGAATCTTTGCTTCTTTTAGATCGAAAGAAAGTGGCTTGTCACAAACGACGTGAAAACCATTTTTCAAAGCCATCTTAGCTGGACCGAAATGTACATGATTGGGCGTTACTATGGAAACGAAATCCATACGCTCTCCTTCCGGTAATTTTTTTTCCGAAAGGATCATTTCTTCAAAATTATTATAGACTCGATCAGTAGGTAAGTATAAATCCTGACCTGATAATTTTGATTTTTTTGGATCACTGCTGAAAGCTCCGCAGACGAGTTCGATTTGTCCGTCGAGTGCGGCAGCCATTCTATGGACGGCTCCGATGAAGGCTCCGCGTCCGCCGCCAACCATGCCCATTTTTATTTTTCGTTTCATGTGAAAGTTGATGTTATTAGTTGTTCAAGAGGGCCGCTATGCTGTAGCTTAGTCAAAAGATCTTTTAGTTTTTTGTTACCAAGAGCGTCGCTACTCTGTAACTGGAAAGCCAATAAAAATTATCCGGTATCAGAAAATCATTTATATTCTACTTTCTCGTTTTTGAAAGTGAAAAAGAAAAGTGCTGAAACTACAGCTGCAAAAATAGCAGGCCAGGTCCAGATAGATTTCCAATTATGTAGCCCTTCACTGACTAAGTTTTGATCTGTGATTTTTCCTGCCACCCAAAACCCAATCAACATTCCCAAGCCATATGTTGCTAGAGTGATTAAACCTTGTGCAGCGCTTTTTATATGTTGCCCTGCTTTTGAATCAGTATAAATCTGACCAGAGACAAAGAAAAAATCATAGCAGATTCCATGGAGCGCAATTCCTAGTATTAGCATAAAACCGGCTTCTCCTTCATGGCCGTAGGCAAATAATAAGTACCGCAGCACCCAGGCTAACATTCCAATAATTAGAGTCCATTTGATTCCGAATTTTTTAAAGAACACAGGTAACAACAACATAAAAAGAACTTCTGATATTTGTCCGATCGTCATTTTACCAGTTGCGTTTTCTACACCTACTTCTATTAAAAAAGGATTGGCTTGCGAATAATAGAATGCCAATGGGATACAGATAAGAACAGAGGAAAGAAAGAAGACTAAGAAGTTTCTGTCTTTTAAAAGTTTGAGTGCATCTAAACCGAGAAGGCTTGCGATGCTTACGTTTTCTTTATTCGCAGTGGGAGGCGTTTTGGGTAGAAAGAAACTCATCAGACCTAGAATTGCAGAGGCAATGGCCGTCATTA
>JBGCDT010000051.1:0-9278 GCA_045105695.1 Saprospiraceae bacterium
GCGAAGTCGCAGATTGGCTTTTGGAATGATCCAGCGATTCCTTTTGAATTGGTAAATGTGACTTGTGAGCGTTGTCCGATTAAAGATTGTAGAGAGCGGGCGATTTCGCCGAAGGTGATTGAAAAGAAATTAAGAAAGCAGTCGATTAAAGAAAGGCTGGAGAACTTGTAAACTAGCTTTGGACCTGCCTTAAGGCAAAACCTCCACCTCCTCCGTCTCCACCACATTACTCCAATTCCCAGCTCTATCTTTCAGTCGAATCGAAAAAGTCGTTGTCTCCGAAGTCAGTGCATCATCAACCAAGATTGTATTATTCAAAACGATATCTAACTCTCCCTGGATTGTCAAGTCACTTCCCTCCGGCGTACGCGGAGAAAGATGATAAGTAAAAATGAAAAACTCAGGATCTCGATTATCAATCAATTCAATAGAAGTAATATCCGGATCGGCAGTACCTAAGTCTCCGTCGCCATCAGTATAACTAATTTTGAAAGCAATAGAATCCGCATTCGCCTGAACGCTGGTCGTAGATATACTCACCAGTTCGATAACAGGAGTTTCTCCAATAATTGGATTTACGTTCTCACTAATGGTCTGTTCACTTTCTTTTGTGCAAGCAGAAAGAAACAGCAATAATGCGATGAGGAGGAATAATTTATTTTGCATGAAAAGATTTTTAATCAACTAGAAAAACAGCCCTGAACAACTATCAGTTATCACTATTCCTTAAAAAACTATTCTACCAAAAAGAAGGAAAAATAATTCTGAATCAAATAATTCGACCACTTACTTGGAATCTCCGTCGGATCATCATGATCGTCATCTTGGGTGAAGGTTCTCACATATACAAGTTCGTCTACATCAAAGCCAAGTGCTCCAGGATTAAAAGTAACTCGGTGTGTATACTCCAATGGAAAGATGAAAAAAGGTTGACTGTAGGCACTAGCAAGCGTCAAAGGAACAGGTGCAACTTCCAAGTCTAATTCAATTGCATTATTGAAATCATACTGATTACTAGACAACTGAATTTTATTATAAGTCAGGTCATAGCCAAAACTAAAGTCTCCCAACAAAGCATCATCTGTAAATAGAAACCAAAGTGTTATATCCTGATTTACAATGGTATAAAATGGTGCGTAGATCTGATTTGCTCGAATAGTATCTACCCGAAAGTCATTTACGTTCGGCAAAAAAGCAGCAACTCCATAGCAATTAGGTTGCGGACTAGTAGCCATCGCATCATTTCCAAAAGAGTCTTTTGCGCCGTCCAATATCCACTGCCGAATGATCTCTATTTCTTCTTCTTCCAATGGAATACCAGTAGCTGGCATCTGTTCAAAGTTCGGCGGATTATCATAAGCCACTCGGTGAAAAAACATAGAATTTTCTGGATCACCTGGAATTATTCTAGCAGGTAAAGGTTCTTTTCCATCTACCGCTGGGAAGTAATTTTTAAAGACATCGTGATACATCAAAGTGTTGTAAGAACTCTGCACTGTTCTAAAGTCAGGTTCAAATGATCCGTCGTGACAACCTGGCTCTGCGCAGCTCTTAGAAAGAATAAATTCATGTATCCCCAAGAAGCTCCCGGGCTCTATTTCTGCTGGCGTTATTACTTCCTTTGAGTAATCAATAGAGTCAAAAGGATTGGCAGGTAACTCGGGAGCATCTTCAAAAATGTCTTCGTTTGTGTCTTTACAAGACCATATTGTAAAAAATGCTAACAATACAATTACAAATTTATTTTTCATTACTTATACGTTTTTAAAACAAAAAATACTTTCTGAATTGGGAAAAGAAAAGTTCGCGCTGCGATTATTAAAAATCGCGGTGAGCATTCTTTTCCCTCAGAGGAATAAAACCATCCTACGCAAAAGCCTCTTCCAAAACCCTCCCCGGCAAACGTCCTCCCGGAATGTTATCATTGAAACCAAGGATATGTGCTATCGTCGGGGCAATATCAATACTCTCCCCTACCGGATTATTCAAATCCCCAAAGACAACATCTTCCTTCACAACACCTGATGGCCCAACCATCAAAGCAAAAATTCGACGAGAGTTTTCATAGTCATAATTGTACCCTGGAACTCCGTTAATATCTTCGTTGGTATGATCTAAGGCACGCATTCCGAACTGATCAGTTTGATTGTTTGTCGCCCAGTTACGACCATGCTCTGGCATACAGATCATGATGGTATCATCCTTCAATCCGGCAGCAGCGCCCTCTGGTCCTTGTATCTTATCCCATAACCAACCAACGCCATAATCTGCTCGGTGCAGTAAGTTCAGATACTGTCCAAAGTTAGTATGACAGACATCTAAATTCGTCGTATTAATTACTGTCAGTTCTGGAGAAAACTCTTTGAGTACTCTCCACCCTGAAGAGATATTTATCATATCACCAGTCAAAATATTAGAACCGCTTGGGCGAGCAATATCAATGTTTCCAGTCTGCGCATCTTGAATGGTATCACTTAAAAAGTTCTTAACCCGCTCTCGATTTTCAGGAGTATTTTGAATTCCAGGTAGATCACTTCCTCCCTTTTCAAAATTATTATCCAGCATTTTTTTGATTCGATCAATCCTCGCCACATCATCAGGTTGGTAGGTCTGAATGTTACCAAACTGAGTTTGTCCCGGCTCAATAAAAACACTTGCTGGTCTCAAGTAATTCGCTCCATAAGCAGCACCGTACAAAGGATCCTGACTATAATTCAAAGAAGGATAAGGTCCAAGGCCTTCAGAAATCCACCAAGCATTAAGTGCTGATCTCACAGGGTCATTATGCTTTCGGTAGTATTCAAAAATGGTTGGATTCTCAGGATTGACGTTTAGGTTTACATTTGTTTGAGAGTACTGGCCAGTCATCGCTACAGTATGTCCATTGTAGTGACCAGGCGTTCCTTGCCGGTAAATGACTTCTCTAAAAAGTGTTCCTTGAGAAGACAGTGGATTATTTAAAACCGGGTCCCACATTTGTTCTGAGCCAAATAAATCCAAGTCACTGGTAGGTGCATTTCCAGCGAGCATGTTGTTCATCACATTGCCCGTTGCACTAGAAACATTTTGCATGGAAGCATATTGTTGTTCTACGGACTCCTGATTCCGTATTCCTCCTCCGAACAGTACAAATACAACGTGGTTGGCTACGCGAGCGCCGGTTGCGGCGAAGAGTCTTCCTGTTGGTAAAATATATGGCGCAGCTATGGTCGTGGCTGCTGTGAGTCCTGCTTTTTTGATGAAGTTTCTTCTTTTCATTTTTATTTTTTTTAAAAAAGGTGGAAGAGGGTTCTAGAGGGTAGAAAGTGGTAGAAGAGGGTTTTCGCAAAAGCGTATTGTGACGCAGTTCTTCCTATATAGAATGAAACCCTTTTTGTTCCTATTTATATTTTAAGCAAATACTATTTGGGCTTTGTTCTTTAGTAAAACTTATACTCATTTGAGAGCGCAAATCCCATATAGATCAACTCTGGACTCAGGGCATTGTCCGCTTCAATTTCAGATTTAAGTTCATAGATTTCATAAGGGTCTGGCTTTCGTAGAAAAAAGCGTAAGTAAGTTTCTTCTACGAATGCATCTATGTTGGCCCTCATTTCTGTATTCGTGGGAATGATGACCAAGTTGTTATTTACAAAAGCGTTTAGAATCAATTCATCGGCTATTTGCTTATCGCCAATGGCTCTTCTGATCTCTGAAATTTCTACAAGGTCATTTTGTCCAATGGCATTCTGAAAAAGATTAGAGTACAGAATAGAGACATACTGCTCAGTAGATTTTTCTTTATTTTTATCTGCGTTTGATTGATAAATATTTTCGCCAGTGATGTCGTAGACGTAGTTGTCTACTTGTGGGGTATGAATAGTGGTCGTTTCTTTTTTACAGCTACTGAAAAGCAACAAACAGAGAACAGCTAAAGCGGTAGTATATTTTATCATTTTCTTAGATTTTTTATTGGGTACTATTTCACGTAAATGTATTGTTATACTTTCCTAGGCAAATTAAAAACCTGCGTATTCATCAGTGATGGCGACTTCGGTCTGAAGCGCTTGGTAGTCTTTGTTTTGAAGTAACTGTTCCGTTGCCTCCGTCATCTCCAGCGAGGTTGGACTACGCACCAATAGTTGTTGATAAATATCGAAAACCAAACCCTGATAGAATTCAGGAGTAGAAGTTATGATGGTTACAAAGTCATTTTTATCTCTACCATCTTGCAGAAGCAATTGCGCACTTACGTTTTCGTCTACCATTGTGACACCAGCAATGAGTTCGGCTTCGGTGGGTTGTCTTTTCAAAAAGTTTTCAAAACAGGCAAGCACCATGTTTTCTGCGCCCATGTTGATTTCATCATAAATGCCGTTGAAAGCAATTCTATGCATAAATTCATCTATCATTATATCTCCTTTGCGGTAATCTTCTTCTGCATTTATTAATAAGTCTAATTTTTCTAATTCTAACAATATCAAACCAGCCAGCGCAATGGAGGTCGGGTCTGTATTCTGAGAAATGTCATCATAGAAAAACTCCAGGGCAAATACCTCCGATTCTATTTGAGCGGCAGAAACGCCATTGAGATAAGCACGTCGATAGACTTCCCACAAGCGACTATAGTAATCATCTTGAGTAATCAAATCCGTTACAACAGATATACGAGCAGATTCATTTAGTTGATTATCTTTCAGCATAGTAGCTGTTGTCTCTAATTCATCAAGAGAGGGTTCACGACCTAGCAAATCGATATATAGTTTATTTACATAAGACTGAATTTGCACCTTAGTTACTTCGTCATAAGGTGGAGCGACATTGTCTTCAAACACAATATCCTCATGCTGATTCACATAAACGGTTTCTTTTTCCGTACAGGAGAAAAAGGCGACAAGCCCTAAAAGGATAAACAGTGTGTTGCGCATATACAGAATTTTGAAATTTAAGAAAGCTTTAAAATTCAGCTAAAAATATAAGGACTCGTTTAAAAGCTATATTTTCGGGTTTGTGTGTATTTGAGTCTGTTTGACCTTATTACACCTGAAAAACAAAGCACCCTTAGTGCTATCTAAAAAAATTGCTCACTACTAAAAATTAATTATGTTTAAGCCTGCTGTTACGACCTTTTCTTTGTTATTGTTATTTGTCATCGGCTCCTTCTCTACGTTATCTGCTCAGACCACAGCTGCAGCTACTAAGGAAATAACGGTTGAAGACATTTGGCAGAATTATACTTTTTATGCTAAGTCTGTCCCTGGTTTTAACTTTCAGAATGATGGTAAGCATTATACCCTATTGGAAAAGAATCAGGTAAAGCAATATGACCTGACAACTGGCAAATTCACTAAAACCTTATTCAACGGAAGCGAAGCAAAGACAGAAGGTTTTGATGGAACCTTTGATAGCTACTCTTTTAGTGCTGACGAAAAAAGCATGTTGTTGGAGACTAATTCAGAAGCTATTTATCGTCGCTCCAGTAAAGCGAATTTCTACGTTTGGGATGGTAAAGAGTTAGCGGCACTGAGTAAAAAAGGAAAGCAGCGTGATGCTACTTTTAATGCGGAAGCCAATAAGGTCGCCTTCGGCATGGACAACAATCTATATTATAAAGACCTCAAAAAGGGTGTCACTGTGCAAATTACAGAAGATGGAAAAACCAATGAAATCATCAATGGCGCTGCGGATTGGGTATACGAAGAAGAGCTCTCTTTTGCTAAAGCATTTCACTGGTCTCCTGATGGAAAAAAGATCGCCTTCATGCGTTTCGATGAAACAGAAGTTCAGGAATTTACCATGACTTTGTACAATGACGATGCTTACCCAGAGTACCAAACTTTCAAATACCCAAAAGTCGGTGAAACAAATGCTAAAGTAACTGTTCACATCTACGACCTTTCTAACAATGCTATTACAAAAGCGGACTTGGGAAGTGATTACGAATACATCCCAAGAATTAAATGGACACAGAACGCTAATACCCTCTGCGTTACAAAGATGAATCGTCATCAAAATGAACTACAGCTTGTACTCGTAGATGCAACTACCGGAAAGGCTAAACCAATGCTAACCGAGAAAAACAAATACTACATTGACATAACGGATGATCTTACTTTTTTAGAAAACGGGAAGCAGTTTATTTGGTCTAGTGAAAAGGATGGTTATAATCACATCTACTTACATGACTTGTCTGGAAAAATGATTCGTCAGATTACTTCAGGCGACTACGATGTAACCGCTATGTACGGAGTAGATGAAAAAAACGGACGAGTATTTTACCAAGCTGCTGCCAAATCACCTATGCAACGCGAAATTTACAGCATTGATCTGAATGGAAAAAAGAAAAAGCAATTAACCAAAATGGAAGGTACAAACAGCGCACAGTTCAGCAGTACTTTTGATTACTTTGTGAATACGCATTCGTCTTCTAACAAAGCTTCTACATACACCGTTTATGACCGAAAGGGCCAAGTACTTCGGACGATTGAAGACAATGCAGCTATCGCTGATTTGCAAAAATCATTTGGTACTACACCTGTAGAATTCTTCAACTTCAAAACTTCAGAAGGCGTCACTTTAAATGGCTGGATGATAAAACCTGCAAATTTCCAGGCGGGTAAAAAGTATCCAGTTCTGCAATATGTTTATGGTGGACCAGGTTCACAGACAGCTCAGGACCAATTCGGTAGTTTCAATTACTGGTGGCATCAGATGCTGGCACAAAAAGGCTACATCGTCGTTTCTGTTGATAACAGAGGAACTGGAGCCAGAGGACAAGAATTCAAAAAAATGACTTACCAGCAACTAGGCAAGTACGAAACCATAGATCAAATCGAAACGGCAAAATACCTTGCAAGCCAAGACTACGTGGATGCAGACCGAATCGGTATCTGGGGTTGGAGCTATGGCGGATATATGTCTTCCCTTGCTTTGCTAAAAGGCAACGATGTTTTCAAAACAGCCATTGCCGTTGCCCCAGTTACCAATTGGAAATGGTACGACAGTATTTACACCGAACGATACATGCGCACCAGCAAAGAAAATCCAGAAGGTTATGCCGATAATTCCCCAGTCTACTTCGCGGATCAACTCAAAGGAAATTATTTAATCGTTCACGGAATCGCTGATGATAATGTCCATTTCCAAAACACAACAGAGATGGTCAATGCCCTAGTCATGGCCAACAAACAATTCGATACTTACTTTTACCCGAACAGAAATCACGGAATCTATGGCGGTCCAACACGATTGCATTTGTATAATAAGATGACTAGGTTTTTGATGGAGAAGTTGTAGTTTTTTTTAAAAAAAAAGGTAGAAGAGGGTTATGGAGGGTAGAAAATGGTGGAAGAGGGTTTTCCTTCTGGCGTAACATAACGTAGCGTTTCTTAAAAAAGAATTTCTCTCTGAATCGAGTGAAACCCTCTTCTACCCTCTTCCCCCTTTCCAATCTATAAAACAAAACACATTTGCAAACAAGAATATTAATCCTAACGCTACTACTCTTCTCTAGCTGCAGCCAAAGCTCAGGACCAAAAAGTCAACTAGCTCCGACAACACTTGTGGAAGACCTCAACTGGATGGTTGGCACTTGGCAGGTTGATGAGAAAGAAGCATATGAAGAGTGGAAAAGAGTTGACCGTTGGTTACTCGGGCGTTCTTACAAAATAAAAAACAAGGATACAATTACAGTGGAAACGATGCAGATTACTTACAGAGAGGGAGAACTATACTATGTCCCAACGGTGGCCGATCAGAATAATGGTCAGCCCGTATTATTTCACCTCATCAGTGGTTCTCCTCGTCAAGTGGTCTTTGAAAATGAAGCACACGATTTTCCGCAGCGGATCGGCTACAAGAAAAAAAGTGCGAAGCATGTGGAAGCGTGGATTGAAGGGGTTACCAAAAGTGGTGAAGAGAAAAGAGTTGTTTTTCAGCTGAGGAAGTGATCAAACTGAAATGCTTTAGAGCAAGCAGAAATTATATTTATTTTGATTTACAACTTGGAAAAAAAATTTCCAGGACCGGAAGACTCCGCTTCTTGGTTTTTCCTGACGCGCTGAATGGAAGGGTTGTAAGTTTCCTAGTTAGTTCCTTCGTTAATAAGTTGTCCTTTCTCTCTGTTTCGTCCAAGGCTTTTCCGAAAACGGAAATGTCTTGTTAGAAAAATGTTGATTAAGGTTTATTCGATTCAGTTGCGTTCGGTAAATCCAGAAAGTTTTATCACTCCGGCCCTCAGAAATCTATATCCAAAGTTATCCGATCTACAATTTGTGTGGGCTTCCTTTTGAAGCCCCGGAAGAGCGCTTATTAGCAGCCTTCTAATGTACAGACCCGAAGTGTTTGGAATGTGATGCCTGAGTTTGTAAAATTTTTTACTTTTTTTATTTCTTATTAGAAAGTAGCTGCTAAAATAATTCAGAAATTGACGACAACTAGAGTTCTAAAAACAAAAAAGGGATAAGACAACCAAATGCCCTATCCCTTTCTATCAAGATGACTTACTAAATTATTCTTCAACAACGCTTTGTATCAACAGTGCCACTTCATTGCGCAGCACCTCTACAAAACCCTGTGTAATTTTGAACTGTTGTGTAGCTCCCCCCTGCTCGATGATGCGAACTTCGCCTTCACCTAAAGCAGAAACGATAGGAGCGTGATTATTTAAAATTTCAAATTGACCACCCACGCCAGGTACTTTTACAGAAGTAATGTTTCCTTCAAAGACTTTCTTGCCTGGTGTCAGAACTAGTAAATTCATTATCGTTAATTTTTGACTGCTTAGTTTAGCAAGTCAGGTTAATTAGTTTGCTGCTTCTGCCAACATTTTCTTACCCGCTTCGATTACGTCATCGATGTTTCCTTTCAAGTTGAAAGCTGCCTCTGGGTACTGATCTACTTCTCCGTTTAGGATCATGTTGAAGCCTCTGATGGTTTCTTCGATTGGTACCAATACACCTTGTAAACCTGTAAACTGCTCCGCTACGTGGAATGGCTGAGACAAGAAACGCTGTACTCTACGTGCACGGTGTACTGCCTGCTTATCTTCTTCAGACAATTCTTCCATACCTAGAATCGCGATAATATCTTGAAGCTCATTGTAACGTTGTAAGATCTGCTGAACGGCACGGGCAGTTTCATAGTGCTCGTTACCGATAATTGCTGGATCAAGAATACGAGAAGTTGAATCCAATGGATCCACCGCAGGGTAGATACCTAAGGAAGCAATCTTACGACTCAATACTGTAGTTGCATCCAAGTGAGCGAAAGTAGTCGCCGGTGCAGGGTCAGTTAAATCA
>JBGCDT010000052.1:0-6965 GCA_045105695.1 Saprospiraceae bacterium
TAACTTTATCTCTGATACCGTCAGCTTCCGACTCTTCCCAGCCTGCTTCTGTTAATAATGCTTTTGCTTTTTCAATATCAAAGGGAATCGGTTTTAGAGATCGATCGGTATAATCGGCATTACTTGGGAATGGTACAGCATATCTAAGTGCCATTCCCTTCTGGACAGTTTCAATAATTTCGTCCACGTCAGTCAGATGTGCTATGGCACGGCGCACCCGTTTGTCAGACAAGTGAGGTTTTTTAGTGTTCAATCCCATGAAACTGAAAAATGGAAATTCTGGGGTTAGGAAATTAAATTTTTTGCCTGCTTCACTTTTTTTGAAATCTAAAAACATAGAAGCATTGATTCTAGAAGCTACATCTATCTGCCCGTCTTTCATGGCGGTAACAGTAGCCATGTCGTCAGGTATCGCTTTGAAAATGATTTCCTCTGGATAGTTGCGTAACAATAGATTTTTATCAGCTACTTGATTGCCCCACCAGTCTTTTTTCTTTTCTAAAATAAGTCGCTGGCCGGTTTCCCATTCTACTACCTTATAAGCGCCACAAGATTCAATGATGGTTCCAGGAGTTCCTTGTTTTGAAAAGAACTCCGCAAACTCTTTTATAGCCTTGTTCTCTTTCAGGTTTTTAATTTTTGATTCATCCTTCAACTCCTTTAAATCGAAGGACTTCATCAAGCCATCAGGGTCATAAGCATATTCAGGATAAACGTAGAAACCACTGGTGTATTCTGAACGAAATACCTGATCTAAATAAACAGTGAAACGTTTTGGATTCTCAGTGTCTATTTGGATCTCTTGAATAGACTTCAAAACGCCTTGATAAGCGTTAGCTTCTACCATTAATGGATTGAACAGCGCCTTTATACTAAAGAGATAATCACTAGCTAGTACAGGCGTTCCATTATCCCAAACAGCTTCGTCGAGGATTTCATAAGTATATGCAACACCACCTTTATATGGTCCTTCAGTTAGTAATTTTTTCTCAGGGCGAGACTTTGCCAGAACAGGGGACAACTCGTATGTCTCTGGATTAAAGTTAAGCAAGGTTAGGAATACTTGATCACAGACTTGAAGGTCTTGAGATTTAGTCGTTAAAATTGGATTGATTTTGTTAGGCTCGGCCCTTAATCTTGATCGTACTATTTTAGTTTCAATTTTTTCCTTTGTCTCTTCTTTCGCAACATTAGGATCGCTTTTACAAGCGGAGAAAGAAAAGATATATAACAATGCAATTACAAGAAGTAGGGAATTGTTTTGTCTGTTCATAGTTTGATGAATTTGCTAGAGGGATTTTTTTATTTAAATAGAGATCATGAATTAACTGTGATCTTGGGGCTGCTACTGATTTTGAATATCTAATTTTCCTGATTGCTCAAAGTGTCGTACCGAAAATCCAGGTCGCAGTGCAGAAGTTTCTGCTTCTATCTTTTTGCTAATTGCTATTCGTTCTAAAGGTGCAAATAAAAAGATATACGGCTGATCGTCATAGATGCGCTTCTGAATACGAAGATACAAATCCTTTCGTCTTTCTTCGTCCAAAGTCGTACGAATGGAGTCAATGAGTAAATCAGAAGCCTGATCTCCAAAGCCTGTCCGGTTTCCGCCGTTGGGAGTGTCACTGCTGGTATGCCATATCTGTTTCATATCCTGTGGGCCAGGTAGTTTTGACCATAGGAAAAATGCGAGGTCATATTCTCTGGAACGATAAGCTTTTACAGCTGCTCTAAACTCCATTCCTTTTATATTTATATCAATACCGACCCGCTTTGCTTCTTGCTTCAGTAATTCAGCGACGGCAACTCCTATTTCATTGTCACTACTGTAGAGATAGTCTAGATTTAAATATTCCTTTTTACCCTTAATCATTTTGTCGAGCAGACCGTCTTTATCGCTATCTGTCCAACCTGCTTCATTTAACAGCTCAATTGCTTTTTTAGTATCGAAGGAAATAGGGGCCAGTTTATGATTGTAAAATGATTTAGAAGGATGAATCGGACCAGTAACTCGTTGAGCTAATCCAAAGAGATTACTCTTAATGATTTGTTCTACATCGACTAGGTGAGCAAGTGCTCTTCTCACTTTCGGATCATTGAGTGCCGGTCGATTTCTGTTGAGCGCAATGTAAGAATACGAAAGGTAAGGTGGTGTATGGAATTTGAATTTTTCCTTTACGTAATTGTTTTGTTGTAATTCAGTGAAAGCTTGTGGATTAATATCTGAAACAACATCAAGTTGTCCGTTTTTTAAAGCAGTCAGCGCTGCCGCATTATCGGGAATGATTTGGTAACGAATCTCCTCAGGGATAGCTTGTAATTCTGGATAGCGAGCAGCTAGTTTATCGCCCCACCAATTTTTTTTCTTTTGCAATAGAATCTGTTGTCCACTTTCCCATTCTGTCAAAGCATATGGACCACATCCGATAATTCCTTTTGGATCCGTTGTATGAAACTGACTTTCAAATTTTTCTGCAAAAGAAGCGAGATTCTTTTGGTCTTCTTCAGTGAATACACCTTTTTGTAAATCAGGGATCGAAAAGGATTTCATTAAGTCTTCCGAGTCATAAACAGCTGCTGGATAAACAGCAATACTACTCAACGCCGCTTCTGCTAAAATGTAAGACTTGTTTGTTAGAATCGAGAACTTCTTAGGATTGTTTTCATCTATAATGACATCGCCAACGAAGTCAAAAAACGATCGATATGGGGCTGCTCCTGCAACACTAGGATTGAACATGGCCTTCAAACTAAACACATAATCGTTAGCCAATACCGCTGTTCCATCATCCCATTCCGCTTCTGCTAAAATTTCAAAATGATAAGCAACGCCACCTGCAAACATCCCAGTATCAATACTTTGATATTGTGGAGGCTGAGTAATTAAAACTGGTCTTAGACTATAATCCTTTGGATCAAATTCTTGTAAACTTAAAAACAAATTTTTCTGAACCTGTTCAGCGTATCCATTTAGCGAAAGCAGAGGGCTTAATTTTCCTGGATCTGCCGCTAGACGGACCCTTACAGTAAAGTCTTCCTGATGCTCTTTTGAAGGTTTTCGACAGGAAGAGAAAACAATCAGTAGGAAAAGTAGGGCAGTTGAGAATTTAAAAGAAAGTTGCTGCATAGGTTGAAAAAATGGATGGATATAGGTTGCTAAAGGATGATAAAGTCCGATCAAAGTACGCATTTTTTTGGACCTTATTTGCCTCTTACATCTTATTCTCCTTCTATGGTTTCTTCCCGTTCAAAATAAATAATATCACACTGATTCAAATCGGCTTCTAATACAATTTTTTGCTCTTTACCTACACCATCCTGAATTGCTATGGTTGCTGTATTGGGAGGGTTTCGACCAAGGTTCTCTGCATAGAAAAGGATATAGTTTTCTTCGAGAAAGCCATCTACTGCAATTTTGATTTCGTGGCGTTGGCCAGAAAGCAAGTATTTTTTCTCTAACCATTTTCCATTGTAATTTAGAGAAACGATATCCCCATCTATTTTTTTATGATCGTAGATGAATATGCTAATGCTATCACTTTGAACTTTTATGTGATGACCTTTTTTTATATTTCGAACAGTGACTTCTTCTGGTTTTGCTTTTGGTTGGTCAATAACGATTTCCTCTTTGAGTGGTGGCCGATAGCGAATGAACCCACGTTTCTTCCCTTCGCGTACTCTGGCCAAGCCTTCACGAAAATCATAAGCTACATCGAATATTGGATCAATGACTAAGTCTCCTTTGAGATTGATATACCCCCACTTTGGACCTTTTTTTACCCGTGCAAGGTTTTCTGAAAAGTCATACGCTAAATGAAAGGTAGGTTGTATGACAAACTTACCAGCGATATCAATGTAGCCCCATTTATCAGAAACACCTTTTTTAGCGACAGCCATTCCATGCGAAAAATTGTGTAGCATGGTAAACGTAGGTTCTATAACAAATTGTCCACGGTTATCAATCATTCCAAATAGCTTGTTGATTTCTACTCGAGCACGACCATTGCTGAAGCTGGCAGCGGTTTCAAACTGTATAGGGATTTCGATTTTTCCCTGACCATTAATATAGCCCCATTTACCATTGAGGAGTACTGCGCAAAGTCCTTCTGAAAACCCCAGTAAATAATCAAACTTTGGCGCTATGATGAAATCTCCTTTGGTATTAATAATGCCCCACTTTCCATTGAACTTAACAGCAGCCATTCCATTGGAAAAAACGTTAGCTTCTTCAAACCTTAGTGGAATGACAAAGTTTCCTTTGTGATTAATAAAGCCCCACTTGCCGTTTTTTTTCACACAAGCCAAACCCTCTTGGAAAGGACTAGTGACCTCGAATGTATTTGGGATCGTAAATTTCCCAGCTCTGTTAATATAGCCGCTTTTGGATTCGGCAGTTTGATAATTTACATAACCGGCAGAGGCGACATTCTCAGAATAAGCATCGATGATGTTGAACTGCGGTTGAATAACGACAGCTCCACTACGGTTGATGAATCCACGAAGCATCTTATTTTTGACGATAGCATAGCCATCACTAAAGTCATTGGCTTTGTCGAATTGATTGGTAGTGAAAGCCCATTCGTATTGTTGTTGAGCTGTTAGGAGAAAGGGTAAGATCAGAAAGATCAGCGGAAGTAATCGGAACATATTTTTGCAATAATAAAATACAGAAATCAAAGATAGTAGGAATTAACGGTTTATTAGATAGACTTGTTATGATGTGGTATTATGTTTCTAATATCATAGGTTCTTTGGCTAGTCGTGGTATAGTTGTTGGATGAAGGCGAACTGTACTCAAGTACAATCATCCTCCCACCATTTATCAATTTCATAATAACTCTAACATGACTAAATTTTTACAGCGTTCATTAGCGCTGATGCTTTGTATCGGGATGTTGACACAGGTTCATGCCATTGATTTTCGAATAGATAAAAAGGAGGCTTTGCCTGTTGAATTAAGCTATTTTAGAGGGCTACTTTCCAATGGAAATGCACTCTTGATTTGGGGGACAACTATACAACAAAACAACTCTGGATTCGAAATACAGCGAAAGACCAGCAACGGATGGGAGACCATTGAGTTTGTAGAAGGAGAGGGCACCACGGATGTTGGTCAGAAATACAAATACCTTGACGAAGACATGGAGGTAGGAATGAATTTCTATCGACTGATAATGATGGATATTAATGGTAGCTATGAACTATCTGAAGTAGTCATGGTGGAGAAGAAAAAGAAAAAAGGGTCACTCGGAATTTCAATGTATCCAAATCCAGCTACCAATACTTTCATGGTGACGAATATGGAAGGCAATGCAACGATCTATAATGCTACAGGGACCGTTGTTAAAATACTGGAAATAAATCAATCTAATCAATCTGTTGATGTTACAGATCTTAGTGAAGGAATGTATTATATCGAATTTGTGCAGGGAGATGAAGCTCGCCAGACAAAGCGATTTTATAAAGTGGCTCAGTAGGAAGAATTAAAGTTTTTTACAAAGAAGCCCAGATCTGAAATTATCGGATTTGGGCTTTTGTATTTTACAAAAAATGAATTTAATAAACTCATTTCTGTTTCTAAATAGAACGAGCTATTTTTGCAAAACAATAAATCATAAAAAATAATAATTATGCTTAAGCAAATTTTGATATTGTTCGTACTCGCTACATTTACAGTAGCTTGCAATAGCCCGCAAAAAACATCAGCTACCACAGGTAAAGAATACTTTGGTGAAAAGATTGATGAGAAAGATGTTATCCCTTATGCGAGGCTATCTGAAAAGATGGTAGGTAAAGATTCCATCGCTATAAAAGTCAGAGGGGAAGTCGCTGAAGTCTGTCAGGCAAAAGGATGCTGGATGAGTATTGTAGCGGATGGTAAAGAAGATATGTTTGTAAAGTTTAAAGATTACGGATTCTTTATGCCTTTGGATATTTCCGGTAAGGAAGTGATTATGGAAGGATATGCTTTTAGAGAAGTTACTCCAGTAGAAGAGTTGCAACATTATGCAGAGGACGAAGGAAAATCACCAGAAGAAATTGCCTTGATTACAGAGCCACAGGAAGAACTAAAATTTATGGCTTCAGGGGTGATTTTGTTAAATGATAAAAACAAATAAGAGCCAATGGCTGTAAATACCTAGAGAACAAGACTGGTGGAGATGCGTTCTTTTCTTGAAGTTGATTTTAAATAACTTCTTTATGTAACCAAAACCCAATAACAATGTTATTCAAAAAAAGCACAGGTAAGTTCTTCTTTTACCTCTGCTTTTTTTTATATGGAATCACGACAACTGCTCAAGAGCAAACCATTACAGACAGCCTCCAGCAGTTACTACAATTTGCTAAAAAAAATACTTCAAAAGTTGATCTCCTCAACGACCTGGCTTGGGAATACAAAATCAATGACCCCGATCAAGCTAGATCTTTACTTAACAATGCTATTACATTAGCTGAAAAACTTCGTTACGAAAAAGGTAAGGGACAGGCTTATAATAATCTAGGTGTTGTTGAAACCATACATGGGAACGGAACAAAATCTATTGAGTATTATAGCAAAGCATTAACTATTCGGCAATCTCTAGAAGATAAAAAGGGAGTTGCTTCTTTGTATAACAATATTGGAAATCTTTATTCAGAGCAAGATAGTTTTGCATTAGCTATTGAAAATTTGAATCAATCTTTGCTACTTCGCCAGGAGCTAAAAGACACTATCCGTATTGCTAGAGTCTATTATAATTTGGCTAATACTTATGAAAGCTTGGGCGATTATACGACTGCACTAGACTATGCTTTTACCTATCAGGAATGGTCGGCGCTCACCAAAGATCAGTACAACTTACTCAATGCTTACAATCTAATGGGAAATATACTGACGGAGTTGGAGCGCTGGGAGGAGGCGGGTGCTAACAAAAAACTAGCAGTGGAACTTGCTGAAAAGCTAGAAGACCAATGGGAGATGGCTA
>JBGCDT010000053.1:0-3220 GCA_045105695.1 Saprospiraceae bacterium
TGGTGGCAAAGTGCTGGATTACTATTGGCCATCAACTTTATTCGTTCATCTAATCCAGCGACCATCAGGCTTAGACCTCCACCCTGACTAACGCCCATAACGGCCATGTTCTCTCCATCATATTCTGGACGACTCTCTAAATAATCCAATGCACGTATACCCGCAATAATTGCATAACGATAGTAATTCATATCCTCATCATCAATGGAATTGGGTTCGTAAGAATTCGGATCTTCCACATCAGGCTCCGTGTTGTGAATACTAATGGACATGGCTAACATTCCGACTCGTTCAGCAGAGGACACATCTGGGTTCGCGATGCCAGGAGCAGAACCATAAGGTGGCAATTCCAGAACCGCTGGAAAAGGGCCGTCGCCATCGGGCACTGAAAGATAACCATAGACCCTTCGATTATCAATGCTTGCTAAATTCACTCTATAGGAAGTAGAGTAATCATCATCTTGTTCAAAAGAAACTACAGGATCTAAAGGCACTTGAGCTAACTCACCTTTCAGGTCCTCCCAAAACTCAAGTAAATCGTTCGGGTCTTCTTCTATGACTGGAATATCAAAAGGAGAAAACACTGCTGCTCCAGTTGCTTTGAAACTGTTTTGATTGACCCAGCAAAGAACCATCCCTGGTTCGTTCAAAGTGAAAGGAATAGTAGCTGTTTGATTAGCTGTCAGTTGTATTGTTCCAGTAGCGATTGGAGGAGTATATCTATCATAGCGAATGCTGTAGGTTGCTTGGCCGGATTGGGTGCTGGTGACCTGGAAGTTCATGGACTCACCGGTTTGGTAGCTGGCCTGGGGTTGGTCGGCTACTATGGTTAGTTGTGCGGATACAGATTCTGTAAGTGCAAGTAAGACTAATAGAATATAGAAACGAATTACGCTCAAATATTTACGTTGCATGGAAGAGTAAATTATTGTGATTGTCAGAAGTAATGTTGCTAGTATTAAGATAATACCAAAAGTAAAAAGGAGGGTGAATGTGAGTCTCAGTTTTCAATAACTTGTTCGAAGGTAAGGAATTCTATGGTCATAATTAAGCTAGGTCATGTTCCACACAAAAAAGAAAGTCGCGCCCCAAAACTGGAACGCGACTTTATCTAGAATATCCTAAAATGTATTGGCACTCAGGCGGCCAATTTGAGCTGTTCTAAAGCTCGAACCTTATTTATATTTTTTGAACTGAGAAAAAATTGAAGGGTGAGTTATTCCTGAGCGGGATAACTCACCATCAACAAATTATAATCCCATGAACATATCCTTATTTGTGGCCAGGTCTCTCTCCTGACTGTCAGTGCCGTTGCAATGACTATGTATATTTTGAGGGAGAAAAAATTGAAGGGTGAGTTATTCCTGAGTCGGGATAACTCACCATCAACAAATTATAATCCCATGAACATATCCTTATTTGGTGGTCGGCTCATTAGCCAACTGTTTGCTTTCATCTTCTGTTTCTTTCAACTTACAATACAAATATGAGGGTAAAATGGCCTATGACAAAGGACAGATATAGATATTTGTGTGAAAAAAATAACCAATATTGAATTCAACAAAAAACATAAAATACTATATATCAATAATTTAACTCAATAAATACATTATATTTTGTGAAATTTTATTGTAATAAAAGTGAAATTTACACCTTCTTTTCTATCTAAAAATTTCGAAATTTTAACACTTTTTGAAGCTTATCTCTCTAGAAACAGTCTATTTAGCCTTTAGAAAGGTTATTTCAACTGTCACATAAACCAGAAAAGACGCTTCAAAATTAATTGAAACGCCTTTTCCTTTTCCTTCCCGCCATAGTTCAGATGAATAAACAGCGGAATGTATGTTAATTTAAAAGCACTCTCTTTAGTCTACTCTGCTTTGACAATCTGTATCACTTTTCGTGGCCCCTCTCCTATCAAGTGCAGGAAGTAATTTCCAGCAGGTAAGTCATTACGGATATTAAATTGATATCGTCCGGAGTGACCTGAAGTTGGGATTTCAAAGTAGTCTACCAACTGACCAACCCTATTGTACAGTTTTCCTTCAAGATCTCTAAAGGTTGATTTATCCGTTCCGATGGAGACATAGTCCACAAAAGGGTTTGGATACACCTCATATTCTAGTCCATCTTCGGTAAATTCTACGGCTCGAATATCAGAGTATTCGAATTTACCATCAAAGTCGATCTGTTTTAATCGATAATAGTAATGTCCTACTTTCCCTGGTGTAATATCCAAAAAGCTATATAACTGTGGTTCTACTGTAGTTCCCAAGCCAGGCATGATCCCCAAGACCTCATAACGATCATTTTGAACATCCTCAATGCTACTCGCTACTTGTATCTCAAAATGTTTGTTATTGATCTCCGAACCCGTTTTCCATTTCAAAAGTGCATCTCCATCTATTTTCACTACACTGAAAGAGATTAATTCTACTGGTAAAGAGCTGGTTTGTCTGACTCCCACTTCGTCTAGTAGTAATCCTTTACCATTCTCTTCAAAACGAATTTGAAAACTTGTACTTAGAGATTGACCTGCACTTGTTAGCAAAGCGGCAAGATCCAGATTATTTACTTCATGCCATCCCGCTTCATTCTCGGCCATCGTATACGCTTCTATCCATGTATCACTATCAGAACCTCGGATGTATGCTTTGTTTTGTAACTCAGGTCCATCTTCTAAAGGAAACAGGTTATTATTTGAATAAACAAATTCAAGATATAATCCTTCTGAAAGATCGTGATTGGCCAAGTTCACAGTTATGATAGCGTTATTGGAATAAGCTGGATCAATGGATACTGCGTTTTCATCAATGAGTAACTCAACACCGTTTGAAGTTCCCGTTCGCATAGTTCCATCCACCTCTGTTTCAAAATCCCAACTCAGTAACTCAGAGAGTCCTATTTCATCATCATCATAATTATAAGCTTGCGCTAAATCTAAATCAAAAGATAACAGACCATCTTCCAGATCAATCGGATTATTGTCTAACTGCTCTGACTCATGTTGTCCCACGATGCTATCATTTGATACATCAATGTCATCTCCATAAGTGACCCAACCATCAATATCATAAGTACCCACACTAGACATATCTACTTTCTGATTAAATGTATAGGTGATTGCTTCCCCTGGTGCTAGTGCCGTATTATAGGATTCGGTAACTACAGTTCCTCCATTTACTCGATAGGAAAAGTTGATTCCACTTACGGAGTTGTC
>JBGCDT010000054.1:0-6463 GCA_045105695.1 Saprospiraceae bacterium
GTATGCATTGCCTTCATAATATCTGCGTTACTTTTCTTAGCAGCTACAGAAGCAATATTCATCCAATGACCACCCGGAGTGATCTTCTTCGTTGCATACATAACGTGTCCGGTGTGGTGCGAAACGAAAGGATTGCAATCCCAAAAACTAGCAATCGCCAGTTCTTCCTCCCCAGCGTTTTTCACTGTTTCATAAACCTCCATAAGCTCTTTATAAAAAGGACTGTCCTTATCCATATTGTAAGGCGAAGGAGGAGGTGGCGTAAACTGTGCAGCAGAGTCCAGAATCATCGGACGGATTTTATTCCAGTGTGGTTCGATGGCATCCATGTAGTCAGGAGGTGTTGGCGTCCACTTGGTTAAATCTTCAGGGATTGCGTATTTCGGATAGGTCCGTGTTTGTTTATACAAATCCTTTCCGGACCAATCGAGGATGTGTTTGCTGACCTGATTACCATAAGCAACGGAGCGGTCGAAAACCTCCTTCGGCATATTCAGCGCAGTAAATTCTGCTTTTATTTTTGCATCAAAATCTTCCATCAAGTCCTCCGAGAAAATGAGCGTCTTACCCGTTTGGATGAACGCCTGAGTAGCGGCGAGTGGGAAGCAGTACTCCTGCCCTTCCTCCGCCTGCGGTACATTTTTCAGATCACTGACCTGCCCTTGCAAGGATTTATAATCTGGAAAATCCTGCACCAGGACTTCATAAGCAGCGATACATGGATACAGATAATTTCGACTGGCCACTGGTGGAGAAAAAATATCTTCGACAATCACGTCCGTCAATTGCTTCACAGAACGATGGATGTAATCTGGGTTTTTAGCTTCTGCCTGATAATTTGAATTCGTAGTTTCGCAAGCCATTAGACTACACAAAAATATCGGTAACAGGTATTTAGGTAACTTCATTAGTAGGTGAATTTTATAGCAATGTTGAGCTTGGTAATTTTCGGGTGTGAAATTAAGGGAATTTATTGATTGTGGAAAATAGCTAATCCTTTTAGAAAACCCCCATTAGTATTTCTCTGTATCAATACAAATGTGGTTTTATTTGAATATAAATTTAGCTTAATGCAAATATCGGGCGAGATGGGTTTTTATGAAAATTAAAAAATCAATTAAAATGAAAACCAAGGACTTAGTTTTCCAGGGTTTTCAAAAAGAACTCGCAGCGCAACTTTGCAGTTGCAGTGCGAGCTTTTTGCCCTCCTAAGTAACCAGAGGATTTAACACCTCATACGGAACCTACGAATAATTTCTTAATTTTGGATGACAGCGAGTAATGATTCAATTTTAAGCGCATGAAACTAAACCATTTATATACCATTGTATTTCTCTTCCTTTTCCTTGGAAAGCTGAATGCTCAGATACAGAAGGGGGATTATTTCTTTAGCCCTTCATTTTCTAGTAGTTACGCAACAGAATTGAATGACCGTATAGCTTGGTCACCGAATATTCAATATTCGAAAATGGTGACTGATAAGCTTATGATTGGCGGAGGCGTAAGTTTCAATGATTCCTCTCTAGGATATATTAAAGGGATAAGGAACCATCGCAGAATTTCCCGTATGTACTCTTTTGATGTCAATATAAGGTGGTATTTCACGAATCATAAGTGGGCGTTTTTTGCTTTTGCAAAAAGTAATTTCCGATATAATGATTATGGAAAAATCATTCTTCCTCCGGATCATTCCGATTACGATGAGTTGTTAACTTTATATTCCAACCTTTATAATCAGGGTGGTACTCGTACGGAGTTAGGTTTTGGACTAGATTATTTTATTAGAAAGAATGTTATCATAGAAAGCGTATTGGGTTTGAACGCTTTGCGAACTGGCAGTCTTCACAATTTCTCCTCAAATAGCAATCAACTCTATTTACGTACCAGCACAAGAGTATTTTTCGGAAACAAACTAAGGCAAGAAATACAATCCATTAAGAATCATTTTCTAAGAGCAGGTAATATTATTCTAAGTGGATCTTGCTCCGTAAACTTCTACTTCAAAGAAAAATACAGACGAAGCTTTAACCTTTTTCCTAGCATTAGTTATTTCCTAAATGATAAAACACAAGTAAACGCTACCTTCGGTTATTCAAAAAATATTTTCCTAAAACAAACAGGTAGTACTTTAAGATTAAAACTGGGAGTAAAAAGGTATTTCCAAGTTATCTCAGACTTCTTAATCAGTATACAATCTGATGTAACGATTCGCAATGTAAAAGACGAGAATTCAGAAATCACTAATCAAAATCTGTCTATTCCTATTCATCTGGGATTCAATTATTTTCACAAGAGAAGTAAATACAGCTTAGAAGCAAGCTATTATTTTAATTTTACAGACAATCATAGATCATTATATCAACGAAATAATCAGCGCTTAGCGCTTCACCTCAACTGGGATTACTTTTTACATACAAACGTATTTGTTCAGACCAGACTAAGCACAAATTATCCTAGCAGACAACTAGAACTAAATAATCCTATCAATCCATTTACAGAAAAAATTTCCAGCTTTTATTTAAGATCTGGTATCTATTTTATTCTAGGTCAATAAAGCTCTCAGATGGGCTTCGTTGTTCTAAAGAGTCTGGGGAATTTATTGAAGGTGAAAATAGCTAGTCTTTTTAGCAAACTGCACTTAGTGCATTGTAAAATAAATTCTGTCCGTTTTGACTGCTTCTTTCTATGACCACTTTTCGTTGATAAAATACTCATTATGCTAAGGCATAACTCCGTTTTCACCGCCTCAATTGGTCATGAAATAAGCTACTCAAAATCAGACGAAACTTAATTTACAGTGCACTTAGTATTCCCCTCGACCAATAAAAATGTATTTTTATTCAAATGTATATTTTGCTTAATGCAAATGAAAAGGTTAATTAAAATTAAAACGGAGAGCTTGGTATCCGAGAGTTTTCAAAAAGAACTCGCACCGCAACTTTGAAGTTGTAGCGCGAGCTTTTTGAAAACCCTCTTCCACCCCTCTCCCTTTTTCAACCCTCTCCAACCCTTTTCCAAACTAAAAAATCCCTCCTGCCAAAATGTCACCCTTTCCCTCAAAAACACCTATATTTGCAACCGCAAAAGAAAAAAATATGTACAACGACAATCCTACATTGGATCATTTGAATAGAGATGGCAATACGCCACTTCCAGAAGAGCAGCAGGGAGATGTGTTCTACCAAGAGCAGATGCAAGGCAAGCCGGCTGATAAAAAATTCTACATCGAGAGCTATGGCTGCGCTATGAATTTTAGCGACAGCGAGATTGTAGCTTCTATCCTTGGCGAAATTGGATACGCGCCTACCAAAGATGCTTTTGACTCTGATTTGATTTTAATCAACACTTGCTCCATTCGAGAGAAAGCAGAGCAGACCGTTAGAAAACGACTGAAGCAATTCAATCAGGTGAAACGCAAACGACCAGGAACCTTAGTAGGAGTGCTCGGTTGTATGGCAGAGCGATTGAAAGCTAAGTTCTTGGAAGAAGAGAAACTGGTGGATATTGTTGCGGGACCTGATGCTTATCGGGATTTACCAAAGTTAGTAGCAACTGCAACAGGTGGCGACAAAGGTGTAAATGTTTTTCTCTCCAGAGAAGAAACCTACGCAGATATCAGTCCATTGCGATTGGATTCTAATGGTGTAGCTGCTTTCATTTCCATCATGCGAGGTTGTGATAATATGTGTTCTTTCTGCGTGGTGCCTTACACGCGTGGTCGGGAGCGTAGTAGAAATGCTTTTAGTATTGTAGCAGAAGCGGTAGATTTATATCAGCGAGGTTATAAGGAAGTAACACTGCTGGGGCAAAATGTAGATTCCTATAAATGGACGAATCCTGAGAATGAAGATGTCGTTTCTTTTGCCATGCTCTTGGAAATGGTCGCTCAGGTACACCCTGATCTGCGCATTCGTTTTTCTACCTCGCATCCAAAAGACATTACAGACGAAGTGCTTTTCGCAATGAAGAAGCATCATAATATTTGCAAGTACATTCACTTACCAATACAGTCTGGTAATAGTCGAATTTTGAAATTGATGAATCGTACTTACGACCGTGAGTGGTATACCGAGCGCGTCAATCGCATCTACGAAATCATGCCCGACTGTGCCATCTCTTCTGACATCATCACTGGCTTTTGCAGCGAAACGGAAGAAGAACATCAGGACACCATCAGTATGATAAAATGGGCGAGGTATACCATGTCCTACATGTTTTTCTACTCAGAACGCCCAGGTACATTAGCTGCCCGAAAGTACGAAGATGATGTTCCCTACGATGTCAAAAAACGAAGACTTGCAGAAATTGTAGATATACAAAGAGCCATTTCTCACGAAGACAACAAACTAGACATCGGCAAAACTTTCGAGGTACTCATAGAAGGAACTTCCAAAAAATCAAAGCTCGATTTCAAAGGTCGAAATTCTCAAAACAAGATGATTATTTTTCCTAAAGCGGACGGACTGAAGCCTGGAGATTATGTGATGGTGAAGATTGGCGAGGTGACTAGTGCTACGCTTAAGGGGGAGATTGTGAGGGTGGGGAAAGAGGAGGCGAGGGAAAGAGGGGGACAGGTGGAAGAGGGAGAGAGGTAGAAGAGGGAGAGAGGTGGAAGAGGGTTTTTACTTAGGACGTAATGTGACGCAACTTTATTAATTATAAATAAGAGCATGACGTAACCTTTCCATTAGAAATGAGCTTTCCCAGACGGCGAAAAGCAACGTAGTTCTTCTGAGGAAATCAGAATAATTATTTTGCATATTAATTGAACAAACAGTTTCAGGAATAGAGAAAATAAAAAAGGTCTTTGAGAAAAAGGTGTTTCTATTACAAAACGTAACATCACATATGAAGAAAAACCCTTTTCCACCCTCTCCTACCCTTTTCAACCTTCTTCTACCCTAAGAACAAATACATGAAAAACTTACAAGCCATAAAACAACGTTTCGGTATCCTCGGTAGCTCTACCGCTTTGGATAGTGCGCTAGCAACTGCCGTTCGTGTAGCGAATACCGATTTGACGGTTTTAATTACTGGGGAATCAGGCGTTGGGAAAGAAGCCTTTTCTAAGATTATTCATTCATTGAGTTCGCGGAAGCACAATAACTTTATTGCCATAAACTGCGGAGCCATTCCTGCGGGAACAATTAATTCAGAATTGTTTGGACATGAGAAAGGAGCGTTTACCGGAGCTAGTAGTGATCGTAAAGGATACTTTGAAACCGTAGATGGCGGAACAATCTTCTTAGATGAGGTTGGAGAAATGCCTTTGGATACACAAGCCTTTTTGTTGCGGATATTAGAAAGCGGAGAGTATTTGCGCGTTGGTTCTTCTACCATTCAAAAAACGGATGTTCGGATTATTGCTGCGACAAATGTAAATCTGGAAGAGAAAATTCGGAATGGAAAATTCAGAGAGGATTTATACTATCGTTTGAATACAGTGCCGATAAAAGTACCTGCGCTAAAGGATCGTCGGGAAGACATCCATTTGTTGTTTCGATATTTTGCCGCTGAGTTTGGAGAGAAGTATCGAACCACTTCCGTTCGTTTGGATGAAAACGCGGTATTATTGTTATCTGCATATCCTTGGCCTGGAAATATTCGAGAGCTGAAGAATGTCGCAGAGCAGCTGTCTGTCATGACTGAGGAAAAAGAAATCTCAGCAGAACGACTGTTGGAATTGATTCCAAAACTGGGGAATAGAAATCTTCCTTCCATTCGTCCTGAAAAAGGAGCGACCGGCAGCATGGAAGAGCGAGAAATTTTATACAAGTTGCTTTTCGATATGAAGAATGATTTGAATCATTTGAAATCATTGGTTTTCGAACTCATTAGTGACAACGACCTCAATGTACCAGATGTCAGGAGTTTACGCCAATTACAATCCGGTGATTACCCTGTTAAAGCTTCGCCTAGTTTTTCCATGCCCGATGCAAATAGTCCTTACATCGTAGGAGAGGAAGATGAACAACCTGAACGGATGAATGACAATGGCCCGCTCATCATCAACCGACCAGGAGAACCGAATTATGAAAAAGTAGAAGAAATCGAGGAAAACCTATCTTTAAAAGATATGGAAATCACGATGATCACTAGAGCTTTGAAAAAACATAAAAGTCGTAGAAAAGATGCCGCTGCTGAACTGGGTATTTCTGAACGAACCTTATATCGTAAAATAAAGGAATATAAAATTGATGAGTGATTTTTAGCGTTTATTAATTACTTGCTTTCTACTTTTAAATTTACGAATCCATTTCAATTTTCATTTAATGAAACCAAAAGCCCTCCTACTCTCCTTCGCTGCAATGCTTTTGTTGTTACTTAATAGCAGTTGCTATTCGTTCAAAGGGATTGCGATTAATCCAAGTGCCAATACTTATTACGTTGCGCCATTCGATGTGGAAATCCGTTCGGATGAAGTTCCGCCACCTCCTAACCTAGACATTACTTTCTCAGAAGC
>JBGCDT010000055.1:0-95406 GCA_045105695.1 Saprospiraceae bacterium
TATTCATAACCCATTGATAAACAGTGGAAATTTCGCACAGAAATTTCAGTGGGTTGGGAAATGGGGGTATGAAAAGAGGAGAAAATTAGAGATATGATAATAGCAAAAATACTAATTAACAGAATGTTATTTGGGATAAGGGTACATTCCTTCTTCTAACAATGTGGGCTTATTGGTTATGCTGAATTTTGTTTTAACGCTTTTGTTTTTAGTTGATTTGACTTCATAAACCTCGAAGTGGAGATGAGGGATAGTAGACCAACCTGTACTTCCAGATTTTGCAATTGGATTACCGACGTTGATATTTTGGCCTTCTGTTACTAATGAAGAATACGGAGATAAGTGAGAATAATTAGCTATTGTTCCATCTTCATGTTCAATTAAAATATAATTATTGAAAGAGGCACATTTCTTAGTTCCGCAGCCCTTGTTATTATGGTCAATAACTTTAAGCACCTTTCCTGATCTCGCACAAAGGATAGTCGTCTCGTAAGGCAGTAAGAAATCAAGTGCTTTTATTTTTTTATGAGAAAACTTACCGTCATAACCTTGAATAATCTGAAAGCTATCCCGATTTAAAATAAATGGAAGTTCATACAAAGAATCATCATGTTTTGAACTACGATAATTGCCAAGGCTATAAGTGTATTCATAATCAAAATAATAGTAGGAATTTCTCTTTTTGACCCTCAGCATTTGTTTAGTCTCTCCCTGATGAACGACTATAGCTTTGTGACTTGGGCAGCCTCTAAGGCCCGTTGAATTGATTTTCAAATTTACGGAGTAAGTGGTCGAGCTATTATTTCTACACATAAAGATTATGTTTCTAGGGTCTTCTACTGTGTAGACTTCTATTGGGTTGAAACTTTCAAGACTAATCATAGAAAATAGAAATAGTAATATCATGATATGAAATTAGAGAAAAGTCAAACAAGATTAAAGCTTCATTTATAAATTTTGAACGTTTGATAAACGTTTCAGAAACTATTTTACATCCCAATTAAAAGAACATTTCTTTTAATTGGGATGTAAATCACCTGCAAAACCATTCACACTATTTCATTGTTATACCATTCCGCCTTCAAAACCATCACATAACGGCTATTTCGGTAGAAAGCACTACCTTTGTTTTGAAGGCACATCAGCCAAACAACAGACATACCCAATGGTAAGCAAAGACCCAAAATTTATGCACACCCTGGAGGAAGACAGCAACGCAGCTTCACGCAAAAAAGACCACATTGAATTAGCATTTCAATCACAGGTATTGTCCGATCAAATGGATAAGCGGTTCTACTATGAACCAATTTTATCTGCACACCCAGACTCTGCTGACAACTTAGCAACTTCCTTTTTAGGAAAAAATCTGGGCGCACCTGTTTGGGTATCCAGTATGACTGGAGGAACAGAGTTGGCAAAAACGATTAATCAAAACCTAGCTCGTGCTTGCCGTGACTTCGGTATGGGAATGGGCTTGGGCTCCTGCCGGTCGCTTTTGCACAACGATGATACTTTTGAGGATTTCAATATCCGTCCGATCATGGGCAATAAAATTCCGCTTTACACAAACCTAGGTATAGCCCAGATAGAACAACTGATTGTTGCAAAAGAATTATACCTAATAGAAAGAATGATAGAGAAGCTGAAAGCAGATGGTCTCATCATTCACGTCAACCCATTTCAGGAATGGCTACAGCCGGAGGGAGACCTAATAAAGCAATCACCACTCGATACGATTTCCATTTGCTTGGAAAAACTGGACTGTCCAATCATTGTCAAAGAAGTTGGCCAAGGGATGGGTTACGAAAGTTTGAAAGCCTTATTTCAATTGCCTTTAGCGGCAATAGATTTTGCGGCAAGTGGCGGGACGAACTTCGCACTTTTAGAATTACTAAGAAGTGACCCAGTGAAACAACAAGTTTTTGGAAAGCTCGCTTACGTAGGGCACACAGCGGAGGACATGGTCGAGATGGTTAATAAAATTATGATAGAACTTGGCGATAGAGCAAGCTGCAAAGAGGTCATTATTTCAGGAGGCGTGAAAGGTTTTTTGGACGGACATTATTTAATTAATAAATTAGCTGTACCAAGTATTTATGGACAAGCATCCGCCTTTCTTAAATACGCCAGAGAGGATTATAAAATATTATACGATTACGTAGAGGCACAAGTAAGAGGGTTGTCATTAGCGAAAGCCTTTTTAAAGGTCAGATAAAAGAGGTTTTCGGTGGTCAACACAAACGTCCAAAGGCAATTTTAATTTTAATTTAGGTTTTCATTTTAATTAAACATGAGTAAGTCTATTTCCGGTTTTTCCAAAATGTCAAAGCGAAAGAAGCTTCGCTGGATTGTAGAAAACTTCTTCAAAGATCCAGAGAACGTTCTGAGCGAAATGAAAAGCTACTGGCTGTCTAACGAAGACCAGCAGCGGATACTGGATGGATTTAGTGAAAACACTATTAGTAATTATTACTTGCCATATGGTGTAGCTCCGAATTTTGTAATCAACGGAAAGACCTATTGTGTTCCTATGGTAATCGAAGAAAGTTCTGTGGTAGCTGCCGCCTCCAGTGCTGCAAAATACTGGATGGAACGAGGAGGTTTCAAAGCAAAAGTTTTGTCTACTCAAAAAGTAGGGCAGGTACATTTCTATTGGAAAGGAGCAGCGGAAAAATTGAAAGAGCTCTTTCCCGATATAAAAAAAGAACTGATAAAAGCGCAAGCTGCCATTACCGCCAACATGGAAAAACGTGGCGGTGGAGTTACAGACATTGAGCTGAAAGATATGACTGATTCCGACCCTGGTTACTACCAACTGGTGGTTAGCTTCGAGACCTGTGATTCGATGGGAGCCAACTTTATCAACTCGGTTTTAGAAAAGCATGCACAAACACTTCGTCAATTTATTCAAACGGATGCTCGTTTCCAAAAAGAAGAAAAGGAGGTAGATATTATTATGTCTATTTTGTCGAATTATACGCCGGAGTGCTTAGTGCGAACTTGGGTAGAATGTCCAGTAGAAGAATTAGGAAAGGTTGGTAAACTTTCTCCTGAAGAGTTCGCAGAAAAATTCAGAAAAGCCATCAGAATCGCACACCTGGACCCTTACCGAGCAACGACCCATAACAAAGGAATTTTCAACGGAATAGATTCTGTCGTCTTAGCAACAGCTAATGACTTCAGAGCGGTAGAAGCCTGTGGTCATACTTATGCGGCACGAGATGGTCAGTATAGAAGCTTGAGTCATTGTACCGTAGAAAATGGAATATTTAAGTTTTGGATAGACCTGCCAATTGCCCTAGGGACAGTAGGTGGTTTGACGAAATTACATCCCATTGCAAAACGTTCTTTGGAACTACTAGGTAATCCAAGTGCAGAGGAACTCATGTGTATTATTGTGACTACGGGATTGGCTCAAAATTTTGCAGCTATTCGTTCTTTGGTAACCACGGGGATTCAGCAAGGACACATGAAGATGCACTTGTTGAATATTCTAAACCATCTGGGTGCGTCTGAAAAAGAAGTCAAAGAAGCGGTTGTTTACTTCAAAGACAAAGTAGTTTCTTTCAGTGCTGTTCGGGACTTCCTAGAGTTATTCCGTAAAGAAAAAACGAATACCGTAAATATATTGTTAGATAAACAAAAATAAGCCTCTACTTCTTTTTATTTCGCCTCTCAAAACAATCCACCATTGTATAGTGCTAACGGAAAATTACTATTGACATCAGAATATTATGTTCTGGATGGCGCACTAGCATTGGCGGTGCCAACCACCTTTGGACAAAAGCTGAAAGTAAAAGAAACAGAAGATGTAGGAGTATTGTTATGGGAAAGCCAAGAGGTAGATGGGACGCCTTGGTTCAAAGCTTCTTTTACTATTCCTGGATTGACTTGCATCTCATCTACGGATACGGATATTGCAAAAACACTACACAGTTTTTTAGAAATTTTGCAGAAAGCAAATCCTGAAAAATTCTCATCAAAAAAAGGGTTGTCTTTTTCTACCCATTTGGACTTTCCAAGGGATTGGGGCCTAGGTACCAGCTCTACTTTAATATCGCTGTTATCGCAATGGACGGATTATGATCCTTATCAATTGTTGTTTGAAACGATGGGGGGCTCTGGTTACGACATTGCCTGCGCGGAATCTGTAAAACCATTGTTATATCAATTAGAAAATTACGACAAACGGAAAGTAGAAACTGTAGACTTTAATCCATCTTTTGCAGATCAATTATATTTCATCTATCTGGGAAAGAAACAAAATAGTCGTAGCGGAATTACGCATTATCGAAAGATGACAGATAACAAAGACGCTGAAATAAAACGTCTAACGGAGATTACTCAAGAAATAATTACGTGCAGATCATTAAGTCTCTTTTGCGAACTAATCACAGAACACGAAGCTATCATTGGAGGTAAATTAAAACTACCTATCGTAAAAGAAACACATTTCAAGGACTTCCCCGGAGCTATAAAATCCTTAGGAGCCTGGGGTGGTGATTTCATTCTAGTGGCGAGTGATGGAGCGGAAGAAGAAGTACGTGACTATTTCAACAAAAAAGGGATGGAGGTGTTTTTTAAGTATAAGGAAATGGTGTTGTAAAAATAATGATTTAAACATGTGGAAATGGTACGATAGCAAAGTAATAAAAATAGAGAATCAGTCTCCAACGACTAAGCGCTTCTGGGTAGAAGTACCTGAGTTGGAGTCCATTGATTTTCAGGCGGGGCAATTCGTCACTATGGATTTACCCATCAGTGAAAAAAGAAGAAATCGCTGGCGAAGTTACTCCATTGCCAACGATCCAAACGGTACCAATGTCCTGGAGTTTTGTATTGTATATTTAAAAGGAGGTTTAGCAACAGAATATTTATTCAACGAAATCAAAGTTGGGTCAACCATAAAATTCAAAGGCCCCTCAGGAGGGTTCGTTCTGAAGGAACCAGTAGAACGCGATCTGGTTTTGATCTGTACAGGTACAGGCGTTGCTCCTTTCAGAAGTATGATTTTAGATATCTTCAACAATGAAAAAACACATCAGAATATACATCTGATATTTGGAACCAGAGAAGAAGAAGGAATTCTTTATAGAGATGAGTTTGAACTGCTAGAAGAGAAAATGCCTAATTTCAAATACTCTGTAGCACTTTCACGAGCAGAGGATTGGCAGGGCTATAAAGGCTATGTTCACAAAGTGTATGAAGAGTATTATAAGGAGGTTGATCCAAATAGACATTTTTACCTTTGTGGTTGGAGCAATATGATAGATGAGGCAGTAGAAAAGTTGATATTGGAAATGGGTTATGATAAATCGCAGGTGCATTATGAGTTGTATGGGTAGTGCAGAGAGTCTTTAGGTATTGGTCTTTTGTCTTTAGCTCAAACGCGAAGTGAGCGCACTAAGGACTAAAGACCAATTACCAAAGACTAATAAACAACATTCTAAGCCAAAATGTGTTATTTTTGTCCAGGCGTTTATTCACAAACCGAAGCTGACAAGAACGCACATTAAATTGACTAAAGAAAAAAAGAAGAATAATGGAAAATAATACCACTACAAAAAGTCCGGTCATGTTATACACCGAGCAAACGCCAAATCCAGAGTCTCTGAAATTTGTAACCAACCGTATGCTATATAAAGGTACAGCGGATTTTAGAGAGGAAGAGCTAGCGAAGGAATGGTCACCAGTAGCAGCAGCGCTTTTTGAATTGCCTTATGTAAAAGGCGTTTATGTTTGTAACAACTTCATCACGATCACTAAGGAGTTTAACTACGACTGGGCCGACATCATGTTGAAGCTCAAAGAATTTATCAAAGCTTATATCGAAGCAGACAAAGGCATCGTCAAAGAAGGTTTTGCGGAAGCAATGGAAAAGTTGGAAGAAGAGCGTGGAGCGAGTTACGAATACTCTGAAAACGATGCAGCACTTGTTAAGAAATTAAAAGACCTTATTGATACTTACGTAAAACCTGCAGTAGAAATGGATGGTGGAAATATAGAGTTCAAGTCATGGAACAATGGTGTGGTAACAGTCATCATGCAGGGTTCCTGTAGTGGCTGTCCTTCTTCTACAGTGACCTTAAAATCGGGGATAGAAGGTATGTTGCAGCGGATGGTACCAGAGGTGAAAGAGGTTGTTGCAGAAATGGGATAACAATAGAAATACAAAAATATTTATCGAGGCGGCTTTCCTTTTGGGGAGGCCGTTTTTTATTTAGAGCCCATTCGTTTTATAGGCCTTAAGCGTAAAGGCAGTAAGTTCGAAAATTTTGGTTAATCGATTCACAAACAAAAAATGCTCAGGGGCAAACAATGGTTTATTCGATTTTCATTCAAAATTTATTTGATTTTTACGAATAAGATCTATCTTTATATTAAGCGCGTGATTAGTAGAATACAATTTGACTCAAAAGTCGTAAACAGATATCCAGTTTGTTTGCATCATACTTTTGGGGTAGTTCTCATTTTTGAAACCTTAAAAGAAAGCTAAAACTATGCACTATCTAAAAAAGCTATTTTTCATTTTTTTCATTTTTATTTCTACAAACCTTATTGGTCAAAAAGCTCCTGTGAAATGGGGTAAAGTTTCTAAGGAGGACTTAGCAATGACTTCTTTCAAATTGGATGAGGAAGCCGACGCAGTTGTTCTCTGTGATTATGGAACGATCAGTTTTGAAGGAAATGCTTCCAATCGATGGATCTATCGTTTTACCCGTCATAAACGAGTGAAAATATTAAAGTCATCAGCATCGGATCTTGGAAATATCGCAATTGATTATTACAGCCATAAGAATAGTGAAAATGTAAGCGCTGTAAAAGCGCAGGTTATATTGCCAGATGGCTCCAAACAAAAGATAAAACGAAAGGACATCTTTACAGAAAAAATCAATGACTACTGGTCACGTGATCGATTTGCAATCCCAAATATTCAGGAAGGAGCCGTTATCGAATACAAATATGAGCTAACCTCTGACCGAATAGGCACTCTAAGAGATTGGTATTTTCAAACAGATATTCCTGTACGACACAGCGAACTTCGAATTAGTATTCCAGAGTTTTTTGATTACATCTTCTTATATCAGTCAGAAGGAGATATCATTAAAACAGATATCGATAACGTTGCTCTTAATGACCAACAACACTCAAAAGAAAAGGTGAGAAGTACCTCTTATATCATGAAGAATATGGCAGCGCTCAAGGAAGAATCCTTTATCACAACGATGAATGATTATAGAGCGAGAATTAAATTTCAGCTAAAAGCATATACTGGTGATTATGGTATGATGGAGCAATATTTATCAAACTGGGAAGCATTGGCAAAGAGTCTGATGAATTCTGAATATATGGGGGTGCAGTATTCTGTAAGAAGCAAAACCCGACAAGTATGTGAGGCCGCTAAGCCTTATATGGATGCCGCTAAAACACCCATGGAAAAAATAATAGCTGCCCAAGAGTTTATTGTTAATAACATGGCTTGGGATGGTAGTTATCAAATATATACGGGAGATAGAAATAGTCTAAGTGATTTATTAAAAAAAGGAGAAGCGGGAAAAGGTGGACTAAATCTGATGTTGCTGGCGATACTAAAAAACGAAGGGTTGAACGTGTGGCCATTGTTGTCAAGTACAAGAGGCCACGGAAAGATGTTTCCTATTTATCCTATTTTAGATCAGTTTAGTCATACGATGGTTTATGTAGAATTAGAAGGCGAATATATGGTGCTAGATATTTGTGATGCTTTTCATCCGGCTGGTTATCCGGAGGTTAATTCTTTGAATAAAATTGGATGGGTTGTAGATAAGGAAAACCCACGCTGGATAGACCTTCCTACTCAAGGAGCTGTAGACAAATACCTTGTGCGAGCAGAATTAGATAAAGATGGAAAATTAGAAGGAAACATCAGCGGTAGCTTCAAAGGATATTCGGGAGTTAAAAATCGACAAAAAAGACAAGACAAGGAAGATCTTGGTTGGAAAAATCAATTGAGAGAAAAGTACACGGAAGCAGAGATTAATACTGTACAAATTAAATACGAGGATGATATTTATAAACCACTCCGAGTTAGTATGGATTATGTTCTACCTGAAGCAGCAAATATTAATGGTGATTTTATTTATTTTTCTCCAATTATTTTTGAAGGCTACGAAGAGAATCCTTTTAAGTTGGAAAAAAGAAATTACCCTGTAGATATTAGTTATCCTTTCGAAGAAGATTATATCCTTAACTTGTCAATTCCAGAAGGATATGACATTGAAGAAATACCAGAATCTATAAATTTAGTGTTGCCGAATAAAGGTGGAAAATTTGTGTACTTGGTAAATAAAACCTCAGAGTCTAACATTCAAATAGTAAGCAAAATAATTGTAGATCAAATATATTTCAAACCAGTAGAATATCAAGGGGTGAAGCAGTTTTTTGATTTAATAGTAGAAAAACAAGGAGAGCAAATTGTACTTAAAAAGAAAGCTTAAATAAATATGAAAACTAAATACCGGAGTACATTATTATTAATTTTTTTATTTCAATTTTTTTATTCTTTGGAAATAAAAGCAGAACAACTATTGGAATATGATGTGGCTCTAATACCAAAAGAATTATTAGAAAATGCACATACTATAATTAGAACTGAAGAATACAAAATAGAAATTCCGACCTACGATAAAATAATAGAAACAAAACGAAAGGTATTTACTATTTTAAATGAGAAGAGTTCGGCAGATCACCTGTTTTTACATTATAATAGTTTTTCAAAAATAAATAAACTAGAAGCACGTATTTATGACTCCTCTGGAAAATTAGTTCGGGAAATAAAGAAAAAGGAATTTACGGATCAGAGCGCTGTTTCTTCCATTAGTATATATGAAGACAGCAGAATGAAATGGCTGGATTTTAATCATCCAAGCTATCCATTTACTGTAGAAATAAGCTATAAGAAAACAACTAATAAATACATGTATTATCCAACTTGGAGTATACAGCAATATGGAGTTTCCGTAGAAAAAGCAAGTTTAGAAATAATTACTAATGACGTCGAAAACCTAAATTATACAACACTAAATATTGACCTCAATCCAACTAAAAAAACCAAAGAAGAAAGCACATCACTAAAATGGCAGGTAGAAAATAAACCAGCGATATTGAAAGTCGGTTACACGCTCTCGTCTTATGAAATACTTCCAACTGTTTTACTAACGCCAAAGAATTTTAAATTAGAAAAATACAAAGGAGATATGAGCTCCTGGAAATCTTTTGGACAATTTATAAATCAACTTAATGATGGTCGGGATGTTCTTTCTGATAAAATGAAAAAAAAGGTTCAAGAGTTAACGAGTGCCGTAACAACAGACCAAGAAAAAATTGACATACTTTATAAATACCTACAAGAGAATACGCGATATATAAATGTCAGTATTGGTATTGGAGGTTGGCAAACCTTTGATTCAGATTATGTGGAGAAAAATAAATATGGAGATTGTAAGGCACTCACACATTTTATGAAAGGGATGTTGGCTGCCGTTGATATTACGGCCTATCCAGTTTATATTGGAGCAGGTAGAGATGATGCTTTGGTGAATGAGGAATTTGTGTACCCCTATTTTAATCATGTTTTTTTGAATGTTCCTTCTGAAGATTATTGGTTGGAATGTACCAGCAGTTACAACCCACCAAACTACATCGGCGATTGGAACGCTAATCGTAGAGCGATGCGAGTAACAGAGCAAGGCGGTGAGCTAATCAAAACGCCCGCATTCTCTCCAGAAGAATCAAAAGAATACAATAAGGCTACCATCACGCTTTCGGAAAAAGGAGATGCTGAGATCACGAATCACATCCAACTAACTGGCCCCAAGCAAGAACGGCTACGCTACCTCTCTTTTGAAACAACAGAGGAGGAAATAAAAGAAGATTTTTTGGAAAACTGTGGTTTGCCAACAGTACACATTAAATCATATGATGTAAAACCATTGTTAGAAAAACCAGAAGTACAGATAGATTATAACATCACCGCTAAAAAATATGCAGTAAAAGGAGGTAAAAGATTTTTTGTTCCGCTTAATGCTATCAACCCTTTTAGTAGTGTACCAACCAAAAAAGAAAGAGTCAGACCAGTAGTTGTCCGACAAGGTTACGTGATGGAAGACGAACATACTTTAATACTACCAGAGGGCTACGAAGTTGAAAGTATGCCTGACGAAAAAGTATTAATAGAAAGTGAGTTTGGGACTTACCAATTAGAAATTGTCGTAAGTAACTCAGAGCTTAAATACAGTCGAACACTAAAAATACTCCCCGTTCAGCTCCCCGCTTCATCATATGAGGCATTTAGAGATTTTAGAAAAAAGGTAGCGGCTTATGATAATGCTAAGTTGGTTTTGGTTAAGAAGCGTACTTAGTTGAAAAACTAAAAGGTTTACAAATCGGTTGTCATTCCCTTTATCTCCCTTTTCCCTACCTTTACCAAAAAAACACATGACACCTAACATTTATACCTCACTAGAGTCTGCCAAGGCAAGCGGCCAAAAGAAGTTTGTGCTACTCATCGACCCGGATAAGGTACGCATGAGTAAAACGGACCAGATTCTAGAACTAGCTATAGAGGCCCAGGTAGACTATTTTTTTATAGGAGGTAGCTTGATTGTCAATAATATGCTGGATCAGTGCCTGGAATCAATCAAAGAAAAATGTGATATACCCCTAATATTATTCCCCGGAGATGCTTTTCAGCTAAGCTACCGTGCAGATGCACTACTATTTTTATCTTTGATCTCAGGGAGAAATGCAGAACTGCTTATCGGCAAACACGTAATCTCCGCCCCTTACCTAAAAGTCAGTCCTCTAGAAATAATTCCTACAGGGTATATGCTTATCGATGGAGGTGTACCAACCACAGTTTCCTATATCAGCAATACTCAACCTATCCCAGGTAATAAAGCAGACATCGCTATGTGCACAGCTCTAGCAGGTGAAATGCTTGGCCTACGGACTATGTATATGGATGCAGGAAGTGGAGCCAAAATACCAATCAGTGAATCTATGATAGAGATGGTCAGCAGTGCGATTCAGATTCCACTGATCGTTGGAGGTGGAATAAGAACTCCTGATAAAGCAGCAGCTAATGCAAAAGCTGGTGCAGATGTCATCGTCGTTGGAAATGCAGTAGAGAAAGATCCAAGTTTGATTTTGGAAATGGTAGCGGCGGTTCATGAACAGAGTGAAAAAGTAGTGGGCTAGAGAAACTATTTTGGAATGAGTCGAGTTTATTTACTACCACGCAGCTTGTCAAAATTAAAAACGACACTCGGTTCGAATCTAGTTTGTATTAACACCGCGCTCTGTGGGCTAAGAAAAAACGTAGTGTCATTGTGGTGCAAAATAACACTATGCCTACATGGCAAAAAAGAATAAATGAATTTAGAAAAAGGAATAGTAAGAAAATCTACAGGCAACTGGTACCACGTCCTCAACAAAGAGGGCCAGGATATCCGTTGCAGAATCGTAGGGAAATTTCGCTTGGACGGATTGAAAACCACCAACCCTGTAGCAGTAGGTGACGAGGTAGAATTTGAAATGGAAGAAGGCGATGAAGAGACGGGCGTGATTAGAAAAATAAGCCGACGCGAAAATTACATCATCCGTCAATCTCCTCGTAAGAAACACCAGCTACACATACTCGCCAGCAATGTTGATCAAGCAGTTGTTATTACAACCATTGTACAACCACTGCTCAAACAAGGTTTCATTGATCGCTTCCTGATGATGACCGAACCACAGAATATCCCAGCCGTTATCGTTTTCAACAAAGCAGATGTTTACGAAGAAGAAAACTTACAGCTCTACGAATACCTGAAAAAAATTTACGAAAGTATCGGTTACAAAACCTTACTCGTTTCCGCCACAGAGCGAACAGGACTGGAAGAATTAAAAGAAGTTTTAAAAGATAAAACAACTTTAATTGGAGGTCAATCAGGAGTCGGAAAATCCACACTTGTCAACAGTATCCAACCTCAGTTAGAATTACGGACAGAAGAGATTTCTGATTACAGCGGCAAAGGACAACATACTACCACCTTTGCAGAAATGTTCGAACTCGACTTTGGTGGAAGTATCATAGATACCCCAGGTATAAAAAATCTTTCCTTTAGTAATCTTGAACCACAAGATGTCACTCACAACTTCAGAGAATTTTTTGAAGTTTCTAAAGATTGTAAATTTGGAAATTGTACCCATCGTAATGAGCCCAAGTGTGCAGTCAAAGAAGCGATAGAAGAAGGCACTATAAGTGAGCTGCGGTATTTCAACTATATTACCATTCTAGATGAGGTTGAAGACCAAAATTACTGGGAACGTCATAGAGATATGTAAACTCCTTTCTGACAGGTTAAACAAACATTTACTCCTAAAGAATTTTTTAGCAGGAAAATTAAACAGAACCTCTTTTTTCTATTAGAGGTTCCCTACTTTTGCACGCGAATTTGATAGCTGGTGAAATGCTACGTTCACTAGCGATTATTAATCTGCTCTACAAATTCTTTCTCAAACATGCCAAAAGATACTTCCATCAAATCCGTACTTATCATAGGTAGCGGCCCTATCATTATAGGTCAAGCCTGTGAATTCGATTATTCAGGAACCCAAGCTTCCCGCTCTTTGCGCGAAGAAGGAATTGAGGTCACACTGATTAATTCTAACCCGGCAACGATCATGACCGATCCCGTAACTGCCGATCACATTTACTTATTACCGCTTACAGTCGAAAGTCTCGAACAGATTCTTGAAGAAAGACAGATAGATGCAGTACTTCCAACGATGGGAGGACAAACAGCTCTGAACCTTGCCATCGAAGCAGGCGAGCATGGCGTCTGGGACAAGTACGATGTAAAGCTCATCGGAGTAGATCTCGACGCTATTGAATTAGCGGAAAACAGAGAAGCTTTTCGAAAGTTGATGGTAGAAATTGGAATGCAAGTCGCTCCATCTTTTATTGCAAATTCTTTTCTGGAGGGGAAGGAGGCTGCACAGAAAATCGGCTTTCCGTTAGTGATTCGTCCGTCCTATACTTTGGGTGGAACCGGAGGTGGTTTCGTAATGGAGGAAAGTGAATTCGACGAGGCACTGCGCCGTGGATTGAATGCTTCTCCTACGCATGAGGTACTGGTAGAAAAAGCGGTTTTAGGTTGGAAAGAATTTGAATTAGAATTGCTTAGAGATAGTAATGACAACGTCGTTATTATCTGTACGGTAGAAAATCTAGACCCGATGGGAATCCATACTGGAGATAGTATTACCGTTGCTCCTGCGATGACCTTATCAGATACAGGTTATCAAAAAATGCGAAACGATGCAATGCACATGATGCGTTCACTTGGAAATTTTGCAGGAGGTTGTAATGTACAGTTTGCACAAAATCCAGAAACGGAAGAATTGATTGCTATCGAAATTAATCCGCGAGTATCTAGGTCATCCGCCTTGGCAAGTAAAGCAACGGGCTATCCTATTGCGAAAGTAGCTGCGAAATTGGCCATTGGTTACACACTGGATGAATTGAAAAATCAAATTACAGAAACAACCTCAGCTTACTTTGAGCCGACACTGGATTATGTAATTGTAAAAATGCCACGTTGGAATTTTGCTAAGTTCCATGGGGCAGATCATCGCTTAGGTTTACAAATGAAATCTGTTGGAGAGGTAATGGCCATCGGCAGAAACTTCCTCGAAGCTTTACAGAAAGCATGTCAGTCTCAAGAGAACAACCGCAACGGTTTAGGAGCAGATAAAAAAGAATGGATCAGAACTTCTGATATTTTAGAAAGACTAGAAAAAGTTTCTGATGATAGAATTTACAGAGTGAAGGATGCGCTGCGTTTGGGGGTACCTGAAAAGACGGTTCATAAACTGACCTTGATTGATCCTTGGTTCATCAAGCAGATCAAACGACTAGTAACGATGGAGGAGCGCTTAATTCGTTTCAATGTAGCAGAGGATATTCCAGAACCATTTTTCAGAGAACTGAAAGAGGTTGGATATTCAGATGCACAAATCGCTTGGTTACTCCGCATAAACGAAGATGAAGTAACTCGCCAACGCTACAAACTAAATATCAGAAGAACCTACAAAATGGTAGATACTTGTGCTGCTGAGTTTGAAGCGAAGACGCCTTATTTCTATTCTACTTTCGATGGAGAAAACGAAAGTGTTCGATCTGATAAAAAGAAAATAGTGATTCTCGGTTCTGGACCAAACAGAATCGGTCAGGGAATCGAATTTGACTATTGTTGTGTACATGGAATTCTAGCGGCTAAGGAAGCAGGCTATGAAGCTATCATGATAAACTGTAATCCAGAAACTGTTTCTACGGATTTTGACATAGCAGACAAGCTCTACTTCGAGCCAGTCTACTGGGAACACATCAAAGAGATTCTAGAACTGGAAAAACCAGAAGGTGTAATTCTTCAATTAGGAGGGCAGACTGCACTGAAGTTAGCAGAGCAATTTAAAAACAACGGAATCAAAATTTTTGGTTCTGATTTTAAAGCAATGGACTTGGCGGAAGACAGAGGTGCATTCTCGGATTTATTGAAAGAGCAAGACATTCCATATCCTGATTATGGTGTTTCCAGAGATATAGATCATGCTATAGAAATTGCAAATCGTGTAAGTTACCCTGTATTGGTTCGTCCATCTTACGTACTCGGAGGGCAACGTATGCGTATTGTTATAAACGACGAAGAATTGGAGCGTCACGTACTGAGTATCTTCAAGCACTTGCCAGATAACAAAGTACTGATCGACCAATTTCTCGAAAGAGCAAAAGAAGCGGAAGTCGATGCCATCTGCGACGGAGAAGAAGTTCACATCATGGGAATCATGGAACACATCGAACCAGCGGGAATTCATTCAGGAGACAGTAGCGCGATGTTACCGACTTACAGTTTGTCAGACGAGGTACTCGAAACCATGAAAGCTTACACAAAGAAGTTAGCGATGGCTTTGAAGATCAAAGGGTTGATTAATATTCAATTTGCGATCAAAGACGAAAAGGTTTATGTCATCGAAGCCAACCCAAGAGCTTCGCGTACGACTCCTTTCATTGCTAAAGCATACAAAGTTCCTTATCTGAAAATAGCAACTCATGTTATGATTGGCTCTAAGAAGTTATCCGACTTTGAGATTAAAAAAGATTTAGATGGCTACGCGATTAAAGTACCCGTCTTCTCATTCAATAAGTTTCCAAATGTAGATAAGAACCTCGGACCAGAGATGAAGTCTACAGGAGAGTCGATTCGTTTTATTAAGGATTTGAAAGATCCGTTCTTTAGAGAATTAGATAGAAACCGCTCGATGTTTTTGACGAGATAAGTAGTTACGGCTACATATTGTTATAGAGAAAACCACAATAGATACAGATCTAATAAGGAAAGTAATTCCAAAAGATGATCTGTTTCTTTTGTGGTTTTTCTAAATAGTGCATAAAGAAATATTTTGAGTAAGTTGAACTATTTTACTGCTGTACGGGTTTTATTCCGAATATTCTTTTCACAAATAAAAATTACATATGAAAACGAAAAAAGAAATAGTAGACAATTGGCTCCCACGTTACACTGGCACAGCGTTAGAAGATTTTGGAGAATACATCCTATTGGTCAACTTCGGGAAATACCTAAAGATGTTTGCAGAGATGCATGGTGTAGAAATTCAAGGAGCCAATCGCTCCATGCCTTCTGCTACTGCTGGAAATATTACAATGATCAACTTTGGAATGGGTAGCCCTAATGCTGGAACGATCATAGATTTACTAACAGCAGTAAATCCAAAAGCTTGTCTCTTCCTTGGCAAATGTGGTGGAATAAAAAGTAAGAAAAATAAAATTGGAGATCTCATTTTACCTATAGCAGCCATTCGAGGAGAAGGGACATCTAATGATTACTTGCCACCAGAAGTTCCTGCGCTTCCTTCCTTCGCCTTACAAAAAGCAATTTCCACAACCGTTCGTGACTATGGTTTAGATTACTGGACTGGAACCATTTATACAACCAACAAAAGAGTTTGGGAACACCGAAAGGATTTCAAAAAATACCTTAACTCATTGCGCCCCATTGGAATCGACATGGAAACGGCAACAATTTTTATAGCTGCCTTTAAAAATGGAATCCCCGCAGGAGCATTGTTATTGGTTTCAGATATGCCGATGGTACCAGAAGGAGTGAAAACAGAGAAGAGCGATATTTTAGTTACAGAAAACTATGCAAAGCAACATTTAAAAATCGGTATAGATTCGCTAAAGCAATTGATAAATAATTCCCTTACGGTAAAGCACCTGCAATTCTAAAATTCTATTTTTCTTTAAGTACAAACGCCTTTGATTGAGGGACAAGTGGTCTGGCAGGATGATAAGTTATTTCAACACGTAATGCTCTCATACCACTGACTCCTTGCAAATCTTTAAGTTCCAGATTTTCTATATGAGGACCAATGTAATCTATGGATTGTAAATATTCCAAGTAACTCATATACTCCTCCGCTTCTGATTCTTGAGAATACACGATGGCTAGTTTACCCGCTTGTGTCAGCCGTTCTTTACTACCACTAACCAGTGCTTTGTCGATTCTTTTCTTAATGATTTCATATCTGATATTGTACGCTCCTTCCACATCAAAGCGTTTTTCTTCCTTACGGAAACGTATTGTTATGGGATTGGAATGAATCAGTACTAAGGAAGCCACCCGTAATGGAACAGGGAGTTCATCCTTGAGTCGATAGGCGACATTCTCTGATTCACAAATCACCATCAGTTGCCAGATGCGCAAATTCTGTAAATAAAGTTTATGGAATTTTTTATTCTTTACCAATGACTGGCCAATGTACATATTGTGCTCTACGCCATCGGTTTGATATTTTTCAAAATAGTGGGGAAACATATTTTGGGCAGCCTGCTGAGCAGATTCTACATAAGCGGCAATGTTGTCATTAATGGCGGCAACACTTTCTTCATAATCTTTTCGCTTCTTGTAGATAACCTCTAGTTCCATATCGAGTAGCTGACTATAGCTTTCAACGGCCTTTGCTAATTCCTTATTTGTTGCTTTAATGTATTTGAAAGTCGGATAGATTTCACGTTGCAAAAACTCTAATACTTTTATTTCATCGCCAGCACTCAGTCCTTTTTTTACTCTTGAAATATAGTTATCAATTCTAAACGCCATCTTTTTATAAATAGGAAGAGGCTCCAATTCAATAGCGTCTTTCAGTACTTTATTTGCAGCAATGAGTTGCTCAATCATATCTGCTTGAATAGCAATATTTCTTTCTGTCGAAGAACTTTTAATATCAGATTGACCGTACAGAGGATAAATTTCGGAAAAAATAATTTCCTCCATTTCACTAGTACCCGATAACCGTTGATTCTCCACTAGGTTAGCAGCCGCTTCTAAGAATCGCCAGGAAACAGATGGATGGATAGCGGTACATTTTTCTTGAATTATAGCTTCTAACTTTATATCATATTCATCCTGTGACCGCTTCAGTGCCGTTGCGAAAAGAGGAGTGATGGATTCTAACATTTTAGCAGTAGCGCTTGTAATGGCTCCTGCTGTTTCAGAACCGATTTCTAAAACGCCAATAATACTTCCCTCTTCTAACAAGGGTATTGCAGCATAACTATGCAACCCTTGCTTAACTACCTTTTTTGCTAGGCGACTGTGTTCTCGCCACATTTCATTGATAACCGAAAGCGCGAAGGGCTTCTTGTCTTCCAGCACTTGATGACCAGATACATCACAAAAAGCTTTTTCAGCAGATTTCATTTTATAACCAGTTAGAGAGATACTGTTCCAATAACCTTTGCCCATAGGTTTGAGTATTTTTTGATTTTCATCATAAGAGGCAACCCCTATTTTTACGTTGGGAATATTTAGCAAAGAAGATATATTTATACGTATCTTTTCTATAATATCTTCCGACAATAAGGCATCTCTACTCAACAGGTTATACTTCATAGAGGAAACAGCTTCTTCCATTGTTACATCAAACAATTTCAGAATGGCAAAGCCTTCAAAGCGATGACTGTTTGGAGGCATTTTTTCTTTCCACAAGTCTACATTGTCAAAGTTGTCCACCAGCTCTTGAATCTCTTTTTTAGTCAGAGGTATAAAATTTTCGTTTGCTATAAAGTTAGAAAAGTCAGCATTGTAGTGGGCGCGGTAATGGCGAAGCACACCCGTTTTTTCATTAGGAATATCGAAGAAAAAAGTTTGGGTATAATTGATTTTTGCGTTGTACTTAAAATTCAAAATAAAAACACAACCATAGATATAAGTCATATCCGGATCCTCCACTCGCATCTGAATATTCTCAGGACCACCTGCATCCTGAATGATTCGTTCGAAGCGTTCTGTCATGTTAAACCAAACGGGAACGAAAGGCAAACCCACCGTTTTGATTTCGTTGTTAGTTGTAATGCTAGGAAAGAGAGGGTAGAACATTTTCTTTAAGATGACCTCGTTATCTTCTAAAATCGCTGGATCGGAAAAACCAGTTTTTAAAATTGGAACCTCGTTTATTTTTTCCAGGCAAGGTTTCGCAATGTCCGCTAGCTCTGACCCCTCTTTTTTATTTGCAAGACTCTCCCAAAATTCTACCATCTGAGAAAAGTTAAACTTTGCAGTAAAAGGCATTTCCATTTCCGTTTTGGAAATATGTGTTTCAGAAAACTTTAGGAGATAAGACATAGGAATTTTATTTTCTAATCATTAGAGAACACATCAAACAACAAGGGCTCGATAAGGTTGCTCGCTTTCTACGAAGATACCAAAACGTTAGATGAAATCAGATTCTTAATTATTTTGGACATATACTTACTATATTGTTGCAAAATATTCGACGAACCAACAAATCATACTATGCAACTCAGTACTTTAGACTGGACGCTGATCGCCCTCTTCTTTGTCGTGTCCTTAGGCATCGGTATCTACGCCTCCCGCCGCTCTGGTAAAAACGCTTCTGAATTTTTTCTTTCTGGTAGAAACATGCCTTGGTGGCTTTTGGGTATTTCTATGGTGGCTACGACCTTCTCAGCAGATACCCCAAACCTCGTTACGGACATCGTACGGAAAGATGGCGTAGCGGGCAACTGGGCCTGGTGGGCTTTTCTATTGACTGGGATGTTAACTGTTTTTGTATATGCGAGATTGTGGAGAAGGTCAGGGGTATTGACAGATTTAGAGTTTTATGAGTTGCGGTATAGTGGAGCGCCGGCGGCCTTTCTGAGGGGGTTCAGAGCGATCTACTTAGGGGTCTTTTTTAATATACTGGTGATGGCAACCGTTTGTCTGGCTGCTATAAAAATAGGTTCTGTCTTATTGGGACTTAGTCCTGTACAAACCTTGCTGATTGCTTCTGTCGTAACCGTGGCTTATTCAACCTTAGGAGGCTTGCGTGGAATTATATTGACAGATTTCTTTCAGTTTATTTTAGCAATGATCGGAACCGTACTGGCCGCTTATTACATTATCAACTTGCCAGAAGTGGGTGGTTTAGAAAGCTTGCTGACGCATGAAAATGTAAGAGATAATTTGAACCTCATTCCAGATATGGAAAAAGACCGAGACTTGTTTTTCTCTCTATTGATCATTCCACTAGCAGTACAATGGTGGGCCTCCTACTACCCAGGAGCAGAACCAGGTGGCGGTGGCTACATCGCCCAAAGAATGTTAGCGGCAAAGGATGAAAAGAACGCCATCTTCGCAACACTCTTTTTCAACATTGCACATTATGCATTACGACCTTGGCCTTGGATTTTAATTGCTTTGGCTTCTATGATTGTCTTTCCAGATTTGGCAAGTATCCAAGCTGCGTTTCCAGATGTAGATGCTTCAGTGGTAAATGACGACTTGGCCTATCCGGCTATGATTAGCTTTTTGCCGAAAGGTTTGCTGGGCTTAGTGATTGCTTCTCTTATTGCCGCTTTCATGTCTACTATTTCTACGCACCTCAATTGGGGAGCCTCTTACCTAACCAATGATGTTTACAAAAGATTCATTGAACCAGGGGCTTCTGAAAAACAATTGGTAAACGTCGGAAGAATCTCTACAGTACTGCTGATGATTGTTTCTGGAGTTGTCGCTTTGTTTATGACAAATGCAAAGCAGGTTTTTGACATTATCGTTTTGGTGGGTGCTGGTACTGGGTTGATATTTATCCTTCGATGGTTCTGGTGGCGTATTAATGCTTATAGCGAAATAGCGGCTATGATTATCTCTGTTTTGGTAGCAGTTTATTTTAAAGCTGTACATACAAAATTAGGATTTGCTCCGCTGGAAAGTCATGAAGAATTAATTGGAGGAGTGGTGATCACAACGATAGGTTGGTTTCTTGTAACAATGCTCACACGTCCAACAGACAACGCCACATTAATTTCCTTTTACAAAAAAATACGCCCTTCAAAAGCAGGATGGATGCCCGTCATAGATTTAGCCAGGGCAGATATCAATATTTCTATACAAGCAGAAGAGGGTAAATTGCCTTTGCAAATCCTCAGCATGTTCGTCGGGTCGATAATGGTTTATGCGGCGTTGTTCTGCGTAGGATTTTGGTTGTACGGAAGAACGGGGGATGCTTTGCTGGCAACAGGAATCTCTGTGGTTTGTGCAATTAGCTTGATGGCTTTGTGGAAGAAGATTAGGTAAACTTAAACCAAAAGTTGGAAAGCAATAAACTGAGTAGCCAGCCCAATTATAAACCCGCTATACAAATCCTGTAAGCTATGCGCACCCAGTATAAGTCGCGAAGTACAAACAACACCCGTAAGCAAAATCACAAGCATAAGCAGAGCGCTCATACTGATTTCTAAAGCAGAGGCAGGGCCGATATTGATGGTGAAAGTTTCGTAGCTAAAGAGCAGCATTGTTAGAATGGTCATGCCCAGAAGGCCACCCATCCCTAGGGCATGCATACTTATTTTTGTAAAGAGATTGAAAAAGAAAGCCATAAATAAGCCCAGTGTTGCGCCAAGCAAAAAGATCTTGAAGGCTCCGGGTATCTCCGGGTTATTCAACAAATTCTGAAAGAGCCACATGTAAAGAATCCCTGTAATAATATAAGGACCGATACGCTCTGATTTACTTTTCATCTCGAAAGATTCAATCATATCCAATGCTTTCATCATACCAACGGCAAAGGCAGGAATCACAAATGAAGAAAGAAAAATGCGTAGTACAAATTTAATACTTCCTCCCACCTGAATACCTGCAAAGAGATACGGGTTGACCACCAGCAGCAATACCAACATATAAGTCAGCATCAACAATGGATGGAAAACGATAGAAAAGAAATAGGCGATGATACGCAGCATCAGTAAAATTTTGTTCGGCGAAGTTAATCATTTAAGCTTTACTAAAAGCATGATTTTACTTTGCAATTTTATTGAAGCCTATTGTGAGGAAATAGATTATTTAATTTTTTCCTTTGAGGAAAGTTTTGGTTCGTGTACACTGATGATTTCCACTTCGACCCTACGATTATAGCTACGTAATTTGTCGGTCGAATTATCAGTCAATGGCTCTGAAGCTCCCATTCCTACTGTTTCGATTCTGAGCGGATTGATAAAACGTTTTTGTACTAAATAACTTTTAACGGCTTGCGCACGCTCCTCGGAAAGTTTGGCAAGAGCTGCTTCTTCTCCTTGATTATCGGTATGGCCTTTTATCTTTATAGTAATAAAATAGTTCTCTTTAAGATACTCCGCTAGTTTATCTAAAGCGGGGAAAGATTTGGAGAGAATGTTGGCTGTGGATTGCGCAAAAAATACAGGATCTAAATCTATTTTAGAACCCGGTTTTACGGGATTCATAGAAATGACTAATTCCTTTTCTTTGAAATAGAAGTAATCACTTCTGTAAAAAAGTGTATCTGCTTCAGTGGTAAAACCTGGTTTTTCTGCCACAATGCTAAAGCGAATACCTCTTGGAACAACTAGTGTAAAATATCCATCATCAGAAATATAAATATTACTATAGGTACTGTTCTCTACCATGTTAGAAATGATACGGGCAGAAATTCTTTTTCCTGTTTCGTTGTTGACTACTTTTCCTTTGATGGTTACCCCTACTGGAACTGGAGGAGCAATTCGTACTCTGAAAATATCACTCGAACCATCTCTATTGGAAGTGAAGTACATGAAGCCCGTTGCGGAATTAAAAAAAGGTTGGCTGTCATGTGCTGCTGAATTGACTGGTTCTTTGAAGCGACGAGGAGCGGACCATTCGTCCCAACCTTCGCCTTCGCGCACCAACATGTAAATATCGGAGTTGCCATTTCTATTAGAAGAGAAAAATAGACGTTGTTGATCTTCAGAAATAAATGGAGTGGTTTCTTTCATAGCGCTGTTTACTCTTGAACCCATGTTCTTCGGTTCACTCCAACTGTTGGTCCCCGTACGAAATGAAATATACAAATCGCTTTGGCCCCTAGAGTCAGAACGTTCCATAGCCATAAGTAAAACACTTCCATCATGACTCATATTCATGCTAACATCAGTTCCTGAATTATGGTAATTGTCAATGCCAACAGGTTCTGGGAAAGACCATTCATCGCCATCGCGTCGTACAATGGAAAACCCTTTTTGCATTCCGCCTTTTGCTTCAAACTGATTGAGGACAACCACTTCATTTGCAGAGGGCGTCAAAGAGCTGACACTATTCGGAAGTGCATTGTTAAGCGGATAGCCTGGGTGATTTATAGTAGTAAAATTTCCATCCTCTCCGAGTGCCTGCCACACATCTTGATTGAAACCAGAGCTAACAGGATTGCTCACTCCTCTTCGCCCGAGTCGGGTGTAAATCTGAGCTAGGTAATTCATGAATTCCGTAGAACTCATTTCTTCTGAAAGGTTCTCCCCTTCTTCCACGAGCGTCTTATCAAAATCAGGATGACCTACTCGGGTGAAATACATAGAGTGCCCATCGAAGGCACAGACCGGAGCAATTTCATCATAATCGGGCGTGTTGATAAGTGCAGGTAATTTCTCTATTTCATAATCCTGATATTGTGCAAGGAGCGGGGCGGTCACATTGCAAATGACCAATAACAGAAATATCTTTCGCATCTGATTCATAGTTTACTACTAACTTATTTTGATAAATGTTAGGATAGGCGATTGCATTGGGAATGAACATAAAAGTACATTGCTCGAAAGCTGCAAAGTTGCAGTAAAAGGATTAAGTTTTCAAATTTAGAGATAAGCATTATACCGATTTAATCTGCTAGTAGAGCAACAGCTAATAAACAGAGATATTCAGAAACTTAGTATTCAGAAAATTGCTAATAATGTTTAAAATCCTACAAAGGTGAAAGATGGCTTTTTAACATTAACTTTTAACTTTCTTCGGACGCAGTGCTTACGAATTAGAGCACCATTCAAATACTTAAAAGTCCATTATTCATATATTAAAATTACACGACTAAGTGAAGTTGAAAGTTAAAAGGCAACAGATAAAAATCTCAAGAAAACACCTCAACAAACTCAAACTTGCCTCCATCAAATAATCCCTTATCACTCAACTTCAAATTTGGAATAACCAGCAGCGCCATAAAAGACAGAGTCATGAACGGCGCGCGTAGTGTACAACCCATTTCTATTTTAGCGAAAGCATCAATAGCAGCGTACTTCTTCGCCACTTTGTAGCCATCGAGGTTGGTCATGATGCCAGCGATAGGAAGAGGCAGTACCTTTTGTTTATCCGTCGTGACAGCAGAAATTCCACCTTTATTTTCAATAATTAAATTGACTGCCTTGCAAATAAGTTCGTCACTTGTTCCTACAGCAATGATATTGTGAGAATCGTGACCGACACAAGATGCAATAGCTCCCTCTTTCAAATTAAAACCATTGATGAAGGCCAGGGCAGGTGCTTCGTCCTGATAGCGATTGACAACCGTTAGTTTCAAAACGTCTTTTTCAACATTTGAAATTGTGTTTTCTTCTTCGATTTTAGCAGCGGTAGAAAAGGATTCTGTTATGAGTTCTCCATCAATAGCTTTGATCACTTTGATGGTTTTTCCTTTTGGAGCTAAAGCAAAGTCGGAGGTCGATTTCTTAGCAGTTCGGAAATTATTGATGACCATAGAAGAGACAGGCTCAATAAGTGAGGTTCCTTTTTTTGCAACCAGTTGACCGTCGATGTAAGTAGCTTTTACTTCAAAAGTAGTCAGGTTGTCTACGATGATGAAATCCGCCGGATCACCCTCCTTCAGCAAACCAACATCTAAGTTGTAATGCGTTACAGGGTTCAAACAAGCAGCTTGCAATACGTCAAATAACTCGCAACCTTTTTGCCTGGCTCTTGCAGCCAATTGATTGATGTGGCCCAAGATCAAATCATCTGGATGCTTGTCATCAGAGCAGAACATCATACGCTCTGGATACTTAGGTAACAAGTCAATCAGTGCGTCAAAGTTTTTAGCAGCACTGCCTTCACGTATGATGATGTGCATGCCGCAGTTTAATTTGTCTAGGGCCTCTTCGTAAGTGAAACATTCGTGATCGGTCGTGATTCCTTCGGAAGCATATTGCTTGGCTTGTTCACCACGAAGACCTGGAGCATGGCCATCAATAGGCTTTCCTACTGCTTTTGCAGCAGCTAACTTTGCCATCACGTCAGGATCTTTGAAAAGTACACCTGGATAATTCATCATCTCTGTGAGGTACTTTATCTCAGGTCTACCTAACAATGCTTTTACATCTTCGACAGTAACAGTTGCACCTGCCGTTTCAAAGGTTGTAGCAGGTACACAGGAAGGTGCTCCAAAATTGAATTTGAAGGGAACCTCTAAACCATTGTTTATCATAAAGTTTACGCCATCCACACCTAATACATTAGCAATTTCATGTGGATCAGAAACAGTAGCAACAGTCCCATGAACAACGGCCAACCTAGCAAACTCAGAAGGGATCAACATCGAGCTCTCTATATGGACATGCGCGTCCACAAAACCAGGCATGATATAATTCAAACTCTGGCCTTCTTCTTTTGTGATTTTAGTAATAATACCACCTTCCACCTCGACGGCGCCAAAGAAGATAGATCGGTTTTCTATGTCTACAATATTTCCTTTTAATTTCATGTGGGAAAGATATGGTTTTTGCGGGAGCTTGTATTGCTTATCGTTACAACTTACTTATATTCGTTGCGTAAAAAATTGATATGAAAGAGCAATTACAAACAGTTCTATTTACAGTAATGGGCCGGGTGGTAGACTTGGGGCAAGTAGTTGCTGCTATAATCGTATTGTTGTTAGCTATTTCGATCTATTGGTTTTTAACTAGAAAAATATTACCTCGTTATTTTTCTAAAGAGGAAGTCAAACCTGAACGTTCTACGGAATATGCTCTTTTCTTTTTCTTCCTGTTTATGACCCTTACAGGAATGCTCTGGGCGATGGGTTTGGACTTTACCATTTTTGAAAATGATACCATACAGATTCAGTTGCGTACTATAATAAATGCATTAGTGATCTTTCAATTTGCTCGTTTGTCAGATTGGGTCATTTCTAAAATTCTGGTTCACAATTACGAAAAGAACAGAAAGGAAGATACACTGCTTTCCAGAACGAATGATAATGTTTTACACACAGATCGAAAGCAACTGGACCACCGATCGGTACAATATATCGTCTATCTTTTTGCAGCAGTCTTAGTTCTTCAGGGTTTTGATATAGACTATACACTTTTCAAATTCAAGTTCACACCAATTACGATTTCAAGTATATTGGTTGCCATTCTGGTGATATTATCTGCACGTCTTATTGCTTGGATATTGACCCAACTTTTGATGTTTAATTACTATCGAAAGAATGAAGTAAACGTTGGTTCGCGCTTCGCTGTTAATCAATTATTGAAGTATATTATCTATGTCATTGCTGTCTTTATTGCCATAGAATCATTAGGAGTGAAAACGACTGTAATCTGGGGTGGACTTGCAGCTCTTCTGGTCGGTGTGGGTTTAGGTTTGCAACAAACGTTCAATGATTTGCTCTCCGGAATATTATTGTTATTTGAACGAACAGTTGAGGTTGGACATGTGCTGCAAATAGGCGATATGGTCGGAACTGTAAAACGAATAGGTCTCCGCGCCTCTTTAGTAGAAACGACAGAGAACGTCACTGTAGTAGTTCCAAACTCCAAATTAGTTACAGACACAGTCATCAACTGGTCGCATCAGGACGACCGTGTTCGATTCACCCTAGTCGTTGGAGTAGCTTACGGTTCAGATACAGCATTGGTGAAAAAGATATTATTACAAGTAGCAGAAGATAACGTTTATGTTTTAGGTAAACCAAAACCACTGGTTCGTTTTGTGGATTTTGGAGAATCGTCATTAGATTTTCACCTATTAATATGGTCACGTAATTTCATTGTTATAGAAGATATAAAAAGTGATTTGCGTTTCGAGATAGATCGCCTCTTTAGAGAAAATAACGTAGTCGTCCCATTCCCACAAAGAGACATCTGGATGAAAGACCAAAAATAAAAACAGTGGCATCGCCACGGCAATATCTATATCGACATAAATTTATGTCGTGTTATATTTACAACATGGAACAGCACAACGACGAAGGTTTATGGAGCAGTATACAAGTCGGTGACGAGGTTGCCTTCCAAACCTTGTTTGAAAAATACTACAAGTTGATTTGCTATGCTGCCTACAAAGTCTACCCCGACGAACATAAGTCCAAAGATTTCGCGCAAGAAGTTTTTCTAATGCTTTGGCGAAAGCGTGATGTTTTGACTATACATACATCCTTACAAGCATTCCTAAGAAGAGCCGTAGTGAATAAAACCATTGATTACATCAGAGCGCAACGACTGAATTTTGAAGACATTCCAGACGAAGGAGAAGCTGCTGCCAAATTAAGTGATGAGCTAGAAGCCAGCGAACTAAAAGGAATGATACATAGAGCGGCAGAACAATTGCCAGAGCGTTGTCGAATTGTTTTTTTTATGAGTCGTTTTGAGGAACTTTCGCACAAAGAGATTGCCGCTAAGTTGGAGATTTCTGTAAAGACCGTAGAGAACCAAATTACCAGAGCCTTAAAAGTGATGCGCCCCTTAGTACAACAATATTTTTCAGACCCTAAAATAATGCTACTGATTATTTCTCTATTCACATAGGGGATGAATGGTTTTGAAACGACTTATATATACTTAGGTTTATAAATATGAAACAAGATAAATACATCGATTTAATTTACCGTCAATGGCAAGGACATCTGTCTATCGCTGAGGAAGAAATGCTAGAAAGATGGTTGTCCGAATCTAATACTCATCGTCAGCAAGCCGAGGAAGTTCGTCAGTCGATCGAGTTGCTTGGTGATTATGAACCGAGCTTTGAGGTAGATGTAAAAGCCGACTATAAGAAGTTGAAATCTAACCTGAACCTGAGTACCGTTTCTGAAAAACCACGAAATAAAAGTACAGTTATTTCTTTGTCCTCTCGTCGCAAATGGATGGGCATAGCTGCAACGGTTACGCTATTGATCACGGCATCTTTTTTATTTTGGAATCTGAGATCTGTTCCTCTTGAATGGTTAGCTATTGAAACTAAAGCAGGAGAAACTCAAAGTATTACCTTGGAAGATGGTACCCACATTTGGCTAAACGAAAGAACTCAACTGATTTATCCAAAAGCCTTCACGGGTAAGACCAGACCTGTAAAAATCAAGGGAGAAGCTTTCCTCGACGTCGCTAAAAATACAGACCAACCTTTTGAAGTCACCACGAAATCAGCAGATGTAAAAGTGCTTGGAACTTCTTTCAACGTACGTGCTTACGAAATAGAACCAACGACCACTATAACTGTTAAGTCAGGTCGCGTCCAGTTTTCGAAAACTGATGAATCTATTGTACTTACACAAAATCAAGAGGCTGTTCTACATCATGAATCTAAACAGATTTCTCACAATAAACGAGCGGATATGAATGCCTTAGCATGGCAGACAAACCATCTGCGTTTTCGCAATCGCTCACTTACGGAAGTTTTTGAAATCATGGAGCGTCACTTCAAAATTGAGATAAAGAATACTAATTCGTCATTGAAGGATTGTAAGTTTACTAGTCCAAAGGAATACAATCTGGAAAGCCTTTTTTCGAAACTGAATAAGTTGTACCAGATTGAAGTGATTACAGATGGAGAAGCGGATTATATTGTCAAAGGAGGAGGGTGTTAACACAAGTTTTCACAATCCTTCTGAAGACTCGATAAAAGTTTAGTATTTTCACAGGCTAAAGTTTCAATCGAGGTATGTTATTTTGTGGATTTCAAATTTTTTCTAATATCTATTTACAGAAACGTCCTGTTTCTGCAAAATTCTTTTTTTTATTCTTTTTTCTTTTTTGTACTACTATTTATGGACAGCAGGTGCTGGATAATAAGTACGATTTTGTGGTGACAAATCAGACGCTCCCAGATGGTTTATGGTCTTTGACAGAAACGACTGATGTTCAGATTGTTTTTAGTAATAATGATTTTTCTGAAAAAGAATATTCCTTTTCTTTTCAGCAAAAGTCATTGCGGTTTATTTTGGATCGCTTGTTAGAAAACGAAGGGCTACGGTTTACTTACGAAGACGATCAAGTTCTTATTTTGAAAAAAACAACTCCAAAGGTTACAGTGAGTGGCTATGTCGAAGATGTAGAAACTGGAGAACGATTAATCGGTGCAAATATTTATGAAGTCAAATCGCAGCTAGGAACAACTACCAATGAATATGGTTTTTTTAGCCTTACCACTAAAGTTGTAAAACCGGTGTTAGAGGTTTCTTATTTGGGGTATGCCACATATAGATTACCAGTTGGAGGAAGCAACAAGGAACAAGTGCTTGTTTTACTGAAACCTAGTTTGACTCTTACAGAGATAGTTGTCGTTGGAAGAGATAGTATTTCTAACAATAATTTTACAGAATCGGCAACTGAATTAAATCTTAGCGAAAAACTTATCAGCTTACCAACGCTAGGAGGCGAAGTAGATGTACTCAGAATTATGCAACAGTTACCTGGTGTGCAAAATGGAACAGATGGATTAGGAGGGCTTTATGTTCGCGGAGGTAACGCCGATCAGAACCTGGTGTTACTAGATGGTGTACCCGTTTACAACCCTTATCATGCCTTAGGTTTGTATTCTATCTTCGACCATAATATTATCAAGAAAGTAAAATACCTAAGAGGTGAATTTCCGGCACGATATGGCGGGAGAATATCTTCCGTCGTAGATGTACGAACGAAGGAAGGAAATAACAAAGAATACCATGGTCAGGGAACAGTAGGTCTAATCGCCAGCAAATTAGCCCTTGAAGGACCAACGCAAAAAAATAAAGGGGCATTTTTCATCAGCGCTCGACGAACTCATTTAGACCCTTTTCTGAAAAGATATTCTGAACAAGAGCGACGGGACAATGGAGATACCGGCAGCTATAATTATTACTTCGGAGAAGTGATTGCTAAGTTGAATCATCAGCTTTCTGCAAAGGATAGAATTTATTTAAGTTTTTATAAAGGAAACGATACCTACCAAAACGATAAAGAAACTGACCGACTCTCAGACGACTTCAGAGATCAGTCTACCCTATCTCAGGATTTGACCTGGGGGAATACGCTAGGCGTTTTGCGCTGGAATCATCAGTTTGGAAATAAACTGTTTACAAATCTGACAGCGACCTACAGCCAATTCAAATTTACATCAAACGAATTGAGAAATGAGCAATACACCTTAGATGGAACGGTATTGTTTGCTGATTTTATTCAGTCCATCTACCGCTCACGCATCAATACATTTTCTGTAAAGTACGATGTGGAATATGTTCCTTCTCCAAATCATTACATACGTGCAGGTATTGTTGGGTCGCAGCATTTGTTCAGTCCTGGAGCGGTTAGTCAGCGAGATAGTTCTTCTATTGAAGAGGAAGTTTTATCAGAAGATGTTAGTGGACTAGAGCGAGAAGTTTTGGAAGCCGGCCTTTATTTTGAAGACGACTGGCAAATTGGAAAAAAGCTAAAAATAAACTGGGGGGCTTATGTTTCCTTATTCGCTGTACCTGATAAAAATTATCTGCTGGTCGACCCAAGGCTTGCTTTGCAATGGAAAATAACAAGACATTTACAATTTAGTGCTTCCGCAAATAGAATGACGCAGCAACTCCATTTGCTGACCCGAACAGATTCCGGATTTCCTTCTGATCTCTGGGTACCGTCCACCAGCAAAATAAAACCACAGCGTTCCTGGATGTTTGATGCGGGGCTGAACTGGCGTTTCAAAAAGGATTGGTCTGTTACCACAAGTGCTTATTACAAAAGAATGAGTAACCTGCTCAATTACACAGAAGGATCAAATGCGCTGCCGAACACAGGTGTACTCATCAGCCTAGATTGGGAAAACAGAGTTACTACAGGAACGGGTTTGTCCAAAGGAATAGAGCTGTTACTCAAAAAAGAAAACGCCAAAAATGTAGGCTGGTTGTCTTATACCTTGTCAGAATCCACGCGGCAATTTGATGAAATAAATAGTGGAGAGCGTTTTCCTTTTAGATATGATTTGAGACACGTTTTGAATCTAAGTTACAGCAGACAGCTTACGGAGCGGTGGCGAGTGGCGGGGAGCTTTGCTATTTATTCAGGTAGTCGGATCAGCCTGGCTTTGAATGAGTGGCAGTATGTTCGACAGGATGGAAAACCAGATTTTGTTTATCAGAACTTTGGGGAAAAGAACAGCTATACTTTGCCAGCATATCACCGGTTGGATATTTCGGCCAGCTATAAGAAAGAAATTCCAAAAGGTTATTGGTCTGTTGATATGGGTATTTACAATGTGTACAACCGACGGAATATTTATTACATCGAATCGGATTACAATCCAGGAACACAAACCTTGGGTTACACTTCGGTCAGTTTGATACCAGTTTTACCATACGTTAGTTTAAGTATTTCTATATGAGCGAAAATGTAAGCGTATTGTTATTTGTATGTAGTTTGGTTTTCTTTTTCAGTTGTGAAGAGGAAGAGACACTTGATTTTTCAGAGGATAAAAAACTGGTGTTGTTGTCTAATTTTTCTCCTGATAGTTTGTTACGAGTTTCTTTGTCTACGACGATTGCTATAAATGGTGCCTTTGGAACGACTACGAATTATCCCAACGATGCTGTGGTAGAATTTTTTGAGGATGGAATATTTAAAGAGCAACTTAGTTACCATTCGGGAAACGATCTAATAGCTCCGTTCTATTTTTCCAACTTTAACCCTAAAATAGAAAGTAACTATTTGCTACAAGCAAAAGTAAACGACTTTCGGGAAATTGAATCAAGGGGAAAAGTACCTCCAGTAGTTAATATTCAGAGTCTCAGCCTTACCGATTCTACTGTAGTTGAGGATGCAAATATCCTAGGTCGTTTAATTTATAATCTCTCTGTAGAACTATTGTTAGAAAATATTTTAGATACTACTCAGTATTTTCATCTAAAAGCGTATCGTTTTATAAATGGAAAAACCAGAGCCTGCAATCTTTCCACAGCAGAAGGTACTGGAACACCACTACTGCATGAATCTGGCGTTTTGCTGCGAAGCAGCGACTTTCAGCAAGGGGAATTGAATGTAGGAATAGATTTTATTTTCAATGAAAATATCGAAAGTAAAAGTCCTATCTACCTAGAGCTAAGACACACAGAGGAAAACTATTATCGCTTTCACAAGTCCATAGGAGAGCAGGAAGCCTTTAGTGCTAACCAAAGCGTATTCTCCTCAGAAGTCTTTTTCATCTACAATAATGTAGAAAATGGATTAGGAAATTTCAGTGGTTATAGCGCAGTATTGGATTCCTTATTATTCTGAAATAAAAAAGCCAACATCAATGAAGATGCTGGCTGCTATTTTACTACTTTAAAAACAAAACTTATCTTTTTTAGTCCATAGCCACAAGGCTTTCTTGCACCTTGTTTCCTTATAGACGGGTGGAAATGGGGAACCCCCTACTGATTCTGAGTTTTTTTTGAAAAAAATCTTTTTCAGAAAAAAGGTATCCGACTCGATGGCGTGAATGATATTGCCGTGGCTATGCCACTACAGGTACTGGCGTAGCGATGCTACTATAGTTATTTTCGTGGCGATGCCACTAATTAGAAAGATTCGAGGTCGTTTGACAGGTAGTTCACTACGGGGGATTTGCCGAGGAGACCTTTGATGGTAAGGATGTCAATGAAAGTCAGGGTCGCAGATTTTTCAATCTTTTGTAATTCTCTTTCACTTTTTAGGATACTTTCTTTTATTCGGAGTAACGTTAGAGGATGGACGGTTCCATTCTGAAGATACTTTTCGTAAGTGTCTTCTAGTTTGTTCTTTGCAATGTGATCTTGAATCAATTGATACTCATCCATTAGATGGTCAAATTCTGCATAGGCTGTAATTAGATCCTCTTCAATCTCCAGGCGCAACCTTTCCTGCTGATATAGCTCGTCAAAGATTTCTAATTGAGCTTCATTGATGTTTACTCGGTTGGAAGATTTTGTTGGAATAATGAGACTCATCCCTAGAGAGAATTCTCTGAAAGGAGAAGCGTTGTTTCTGCCGGCATATTTGAGTTGAACAAAATCAAAAACCTTTTCTGTTTCAGCGACTTCCATGTCATAGTCCAACTTTGCAAGGTCGATATCGTTTTGCTGAATAGATTCTTCTATGGTTGGATCTTGAGCAGCATCTAGTTTTTCCAAAACCTCTCTCATTGTTTCCACTGTGATCCAATTGCTGGCTTGTAGTTGGTACGTTTCTGAATTTTCTGTCTCTGGAAATAATTGACTTATGGAAAAAACCCTTTCATGATTAAGTTCTAAGAGTTCCTGATCAAGTTCTTGCAAGTCCTCCTCTGTTTTCAAAAGGCCGTCGATATTTAACTGCTGAGCATTGCGCATCATTTTTTTGTAGATGGTCTTTTTATCTTCTAGGATGATTCGCTTTTGGTCATACCATTCTAGTTCACTATCTGAAAAATACCACTTGGTGATATACTCATAGCGTTTGATGAGTTCCCGCTCGCGAAGAATTTGATCTTTTAATTCGTAGGACTGAATGGTGCTATTTGTTATTCTATTCTGAACATCTCTCGCAGATTTATTATTGAAATTCATTCTGAACAGATACTCTTGTCGACTGGCATCGAGTTCATCTGTTTCTGTTCTAAAGCTCATCTCATCGACCAAAGGCATCTTCTGATTTTCCTCTTTAAGGTATTGCAAGTTCTCTTGTAGCAATGCCCTTCCGTTAGTACTAATGTTTTTAGACAAGAGCTGAGTAGTCGAAAAATCTCTTTGCGCAAAAGCATTGTTAGAAAATAGAAAAACTAACAAAGAAAGACTGAGCCGAAAAAACGAAACAGATAAATTTCGACAAGAAGTGGTAATCTTAAAAGAATAGAAAGAGCAGTACATTATTTATTAGCCGATTTGGAACTGATCGTGCTTTTTATTTCATCGTCCTTTGTAACCGTTTGTGTACGCAACAAAGAAAAGAAAGAAGCAAAAGAGTTTTCAGCTGATTCATGTAAAGAGTTAAGCATTACTTTTTCTTTTTGTAAAAAAGAATTATCTGCAGGAATGCTAATGAGAACTTCGCGGCCATAAGTTTTGATGTCTGGCATCTTACGAAGCCGTTCAGGGATTTCTACGATTCGAGAACCGAGGCCAGTGACCATACCTTCGATCTGTTGTTCGGGATGTAATGTGGAAGAGACCAACAAAGTATCACCAACCTTCACCTGCAAAATCAAGCTCTCGTGTACAAAGCCTTTTACAATAGTGGGGTTACGTTCATAAAAACGAATGAAGGTTTTAAAGGCGGGGAAGTTTTCCCCTTCCTTACAAAGTATATTTCCAATCAATCCATCTGACGGAGCCAGAATTTCCAGTTGATTTTGTTCATCTTTATAATAATCAATCTCTCCTTGGATTTTTTGTTGCTGAACAGCAGAAGGTGTACGTAAGTAAGCCAGTTCGTTTTTTAATTGTTTTATTTCTGCATCAACGGGGTTCATAACAAGGGCTTTACTTTCCTCCAAAGCATTGAGCTTGATTTGATTAGGAGATTCCTTTTGATCCAGATCTTCGTTTTTGAAGCTTTCTAAATCATTTAATAAACTTTTATTATAAGCAATTACTGCTTCTAGACTTTTTATATCAGCATCAATTTCAGCAGCCTTGGTGTTCCGTTTTATTTCTAACTGCTCTATGCGATCGTTGATTTCCTGCTTGCGCAATTTTGTTTGTATCTCTAATTGCTTCATGTCCAAGTTCGCCGACTCTATTTTAAAACCGATAGAAGATTGTTTTACCTTCATTAGCAATTCTCCCTTGGTGACAGCTTGTCCTGGGATAACTAAAATTTCTTCAATAGAGACCGCCTTGTCATGACTCAACTCTGTTTCTTTGTTCTCCGCAAAGCCATAGAAAAAAGCAGAAGCTTGTCCCAATGAACTATTCATTTGGTACAATGCATAGCAAAGTGGAATGATGGCTAGATATAATAGATTAAATTTTTTCATTGTCTTAAGCGGTTATATAGCTTCTCCAATATCATTTTGAAAAACTAAACTTATTACTTTTAGATCAGGGAACTCCTTTAGATTTGCGACTAAATTCCCACCACTAAAAGTATCTCTTAATTTCAAACGATATTCGTATAACATCAGGTGTGCTTTCTTATCACTTGGAAATACCTTGTAGCTGACAATTGCATATTTTTTACAAAAAGTATTCAGCTCTTTTTCTAATTCAGGATAAGATTCATAATCACGAGGCACTTGTAAACGAAGTGTTCCCGTCAGTGATTTCTTTTTACTAAAAGATGAGAAGCGCAGCAGAAAAGCAGTCAGGCAAAAACCAATCGTCCCGACAAAGGCAATCAAAAAACCAAACACACCACAGGCAATACCTGCAGCAATGGAAGAGAAAATAAAAACAATATTTCGTGGATCTCGAACGGTTGTTCTGAAACGAATAATAGAGAGTGCTCCTAGCATTCCTAAACCTCGGGCAACAGAGTCACCAATGGCTTGAATAATGGTAGCGGCAACAACGGTAATCAAAACCATCGCTTGTAAAAAGTGGTCGGGACGTGTGACCGTCCTACTCGTTTTTTCATAAGTGAAGGAAATCATTACCCCTAGCAATAGTGCACACAATACCGTAAAGACTATGGCAATCAGAGTTGGGTTTTCTGAATTGTACTGAATTGAAGATATATCAAACATGTTAAATAATAATTTCAGGTTGTTAGCTCAAAGCAAATGGTTGCTAGCTGCTAACTCAATTTTTCAGGAACAACTTTAATAGTCAAATGCAATTATAATTCTTTATTCACAAGCCGTGCTCGAAACGGTGAACACTTTAAATACAGGCGGACGATAAAAAGACCTACCTAAATAAGCGTATTTCTTTAGAGAATTACTGGTGATTGTTAGACTTAATTTACCTTTTGAAAGAGGGCATACATTTTCTGAAACAGGTAAAATTATATTTGGAAGTTATCAAACAGAATTCCTGTGGAAAGAACATGATTAGTTTGATTTTTAAGTCATACCCTGCAAGTTAAGGCATTGTGCTGTAAGTTGTTTTATTTTACCACCTCTTTTTTCTCCAAGGATTATACTACTTCTATCAGAACAAGTTAGTTATTCCACAAAGTTGAGCTATGGTGTTATTATAATTACGCAAACTGATGGTTAAAGTTGGGATGCCAGGTAGCTGTGGCTAATAGCAATTTCTTCAGCTGATAGATTCTTTAGGTAACTATGGATTGGTAAACTTTTCACCAGTCCCACATCACCAGGTCTATTCACTTCCTCGTTTATTGGAATATTCAGTACTTGATACATTTTACGAAAATGACTGATTCGTAATCTGTTCTGAGGTTGAATAGAATTGTCAATGCGATCCCACTGCTCAGGACTAAATTTAAGAAAGTTGTAAATCGAAATACTCTGGTCTAGGTGTGCAAAGTGATCAGACATATCTATGAAGTGGCTCATCAGACCTCCTGGGGCCAGTACTCTCTTGAACTCAATCAAGATATCCCTTAAAATATCTTCATAGATATGTTCAAAAGTATTGTTTGATAAAACGAGCTCTACACTATTCTCACTCAAAGGCAAATTTCGAGCATCTGTCACTAGATAATCAAAATTTAGTTTCTGACAACAATCTTCAAATGTTAATTGGCTGAAGCGCTTAAGAATATCTTCGAGTATTTTCCAACGTTCCTCTTTAATAGGAACGAATTGCTCTAGTTGTCCTGATTTATTACTTTCCAGAAATGCATTTAGTGTAGTTCCCAGTTTTTCCTTATTTGTCAATCGACTGAGATCTACAGAGGTTATTTTTTCAGCTCCTGTCAGAAAGCAGCAAATAGGTATAACTGGGTACCAACCTGTTCCGATTTCTAAGGCGGACCAGTTGGGTTTATCAACTAAGTACTTGTTTCTGAATTGGTTATGTTGTTTGAAATGGATGAGTTTATCTTCAAAGTAAGCATCAGATAGCTGAACGCCTTTAGTGATATAGGTTTGAAATAGCAGATTCAACCGATGTTTGAAGGGTAGAAAAGAAATTGTTTTTTGAATAACAGCCTTGAGTATCCATTTTTTCATGGAACAAAAATAAGGGGATACCCTTAAAAACCTGCTTTATAAGAAAAAAGATTAATAATGAATTTTGACTAAATGAATAAAAAGTTATAAATTTGCAGTCGCTTCCTAAAAGCGAAAGGTTTTGACCCATGGTGTAATGGTAACACACTTGGTTTTGGTCCAAGCATTCAAGGTTCGAGCCCTTGTGGGTCAACAAAAAAAGGCTGTTCTTCGGAACGGCCTTTTTGTTTTTATTATACTAGGTAAGTAGCTTTTTGGAATCCTCTATAAACAAGGAGTTATTGAACTGCTGAAAATCAGATAGTGCCTTTTTCAATACAGGTAAAACCTGGCTCTTATTCACATCATTCTCCCAAACTAAATTTTTTACTCGCAAAACGCTAACCTTCCGATCTGCCTTCAAATCAATCTGCCCAACAAACTGAGTCCCAAACAACAGAGGCAAACTAAAGTACCCCACCTTCCTTTTCGCCTCCGTAACATAGCACTCCAACGTATAATCAAAATCAAAAAGATCTTGCATCCGCTTACGCTGAATAATCAGATTATCAAAAGGAGAAAGAATTTTGAGCTGCTTTCTTTTGCGACTTTTTTCAAACTGCTCTATGTCCCTCTTTATAGCAACATAATCATCTGAATCTGCCTTGCTCAGTTTGATGTTGACCAGGATTTTGTCTTCAATGAGTTCTTGTATCAGAACGTCCAATTGTTTTCTAGGAATAGTAATCAAGTGACCAATCTCTTTAGGTCGCATTATTCCATTTGCATGAAGATCCCGTAGAATTAGATGTTTGTAATACTCTTGTTGGGAAGGGAGCGTAGTATTTACATCGGTGGGTAAAACCCGTTCGGTCAAATCAAAAATTTTCTGAAAACTTTGTCTGCCGCTAACCATTAATGTGCCTTCCATAAATAATTGACGGAGTGCCTGATTTATAGGATGGCCACCCCAGGCATGATCATAGGAAAGACTTTTATCTTTTTTGAAATCAATGCTTCTACTTGGTCCTTCAGCTTTAATTTTATCATAAGCCCATTTCATCCACTTTTCATCCCGCTTTCGCCAATGGCCAAAACCGGCTTTTATTTTTTCCATGAAGGGTAAGCTGTAACGATAGTTTTTCATAGGTAAGTAACTAGCAGCGTGAGACCAATATTCGAAGATCTTTCGCTCTTGCTCTAAATTTTCTAACATTGCTCCTACATAGTTGGGAATCCTTGTCTTCAGTATGTGATGATGCGCCCGTTCAACTACAGATATGGTATCAATTTGAATATAGCCCAAATGCTCAATGACATTCAGTGTTCCATTTTTACCTATGAAGTCAGACTTGCTTAATAACAATTGTCTGGAGACGATAAAAGATCGAGCTTGTGAAAGGGAAAGTTTTATTTCCAAAGAAAAGTATTTAAGGTGTTTTTGAAAAACCGAAATAATAATAAATACTATTATTTAGCAAAAGAAAGTCATCTTCTAGCACAAACATAAAGTAGAGTAAAAAACAAACTATCTCAATAGAGTGATATTACCCTTGTCAGAAAAAGATTCTCCACCAACGCAATCCACTTCTAGATAGTAACCAAAAACATCTGGAGCTAACTGTTTTCCGTTGTAAGTCCCATCCCAAAATCCATCAATGTCGAAAGTCTCAAAAACCTTTTCTCCCCAGCGGTTAAAGACCATTAAGTGTAATCGCTCCATGCTATTTCCATAAACTCGTAGGATGTCATTTTCGTTATCGCCATTTGGTGTAAAAGCATTCGGAATAAAAATGTGAGGAGGTAAACAGATAGGAATTTCTGTTCGCGTTTGAATTGTAAACTCATTGTTACAACCTAGACTATCTGTTACAACAGCAATGTATTCTGTATCTTCTAAAGGAGTGGCCAAAGGATCGAAACAATCATCACAACTTAGCCCCTCCGATGGCGTCCAGCTATAATTATATTCTGAAGGAAATGGTCCAAGGGCGACTGTATCCCCTAGGAGAATAGTTACTTCCGGTAAAATTGTAATCACAGGGTTTGAACGAATCTCCAAGGTTACACAATGCATACTATCACAACCGTTGACTGTCTGAGCCGTTTTACAATAAGTTCCTGCACTTTCATAAATAACTCCGTCTATAGTAACAGATTCTCCTTCACAGATAATAAGTTCATCCTCGGTATTGATTGAAAGATTTTCTTCAACTGTTATACAATGAATACTATCGCAGCCCGTAAATTGGCTTACCATTGTGTCGCAGTAAATACCTGGAGTAGAAATATTTTGACCAAAAATCATCACGGACTCTCCATCGCAAAAACCGGTAACTTCCGAGGTCGCTTCGCTACCAAGAACATTCACCTCAATAGAAGCTGTTGAAGAACAGCCTATAGCATCACTACCTGTCAGGAAATAAGTAGTGGAAACAGTTGGTGAAGCAAAAGTCTCAGAGCAATCTGTACAACTCAATCCAGTGGCGGGCGACCAAGAGTAATTCAATGCTCCTCCATAACTCAGTAATGTAGAATCACCATTACAAACCGTTGCATTGGCTGGACCGTTCAAAGTAGGCGCTGCACCAAAATCAATGTCAATTTGATCTGTATTTTGACATCCTTCAGGATTGGTTACCGTCAATGTGAAAGTTGTAGGAGTATTGTTATTCATTGTAGGGTTGAATACTTCTGAATCACTTAATAGGTTCGCCGGAGACCACTGATAAGTATACTCAGCATTGTACAAAGCTTCTAACTGGACCGTACTGCTTTCGCAAAAAAGTGTATCATTCCCCGCAAAGGCAATCGGAGCATCAGCTACTTGAATCATAATACTATCTGTGCTATTGCATCCTAAAGCATCTGTCAATTGAACGGAATAAACTGCATTTTCAGTTGGCGAAATCCACTGTTCTGCGAGTGCTGGGTTTAGAATGTCAGGACCGTCCCACAAGTAAAAGTTAGCATTTGTTGTCTGTAAAAGAAGAGAATCCCCAAGACAAATTTGTGTCGCATCAGCTGTTATCTCTAAGGTCGGCTGGACCACCACCGTGAATTTATATGCAATGACACAGTCTTGTCCATCATCTTCTGTAAGGGTATAAGTCAACGTATTTGTATTGTTAGAACTGTTTATAAGATCTATTGAAGTAGTAGCACAATCTGTACAGCTCAGTCCAGTACTAGGGCTCCATTGGTAGGTGGCCATTGGATTTTCTGGTATGCCTATATTTTGGCTTTCGCCAGAACAAAGGACAGTTTCCTCTGGAACTAAGTAATTTACAGTGGTCGTTAATGGTTGCTCATCTCCTGCACAAGTACAATGTTTGCTTTCGTCAATGACAGCTATCAAGTCACAAGCTTGACCACTATCCATAATAAAAGTCCCGTTGAGTATAAGAGAATTGTCAGTCGTAATCGTATTGTTAGAAATATCACTGTATACGAGAAAATCACCGACTGACCAATCTCCAGAGTTGTCGCTGTCTATGTAGAAATCTACAATTAGCGGAGGCTCAGAGTCATTACCGATGTTATTAATAAATATGCTGTAGTCAATGGTTTCATCTGTTCCGGAAGGTGTAACGGTGACTTTAAAATCGCTTAGATCAAAGGAGGCTCGGTCGATGTTTAACTGCAAAATACTACTTCCTGTTTCTACTAAAATATTACAAGTCGAATTATCTGCGGTGCAAAGTGCAGAGGCAGGCCCTACTGTTTGTAAGAGCATAATTCGAGGACCACATTCCAAATCAGACAGCCCCATTATTTCAATGTCAAAAGCAATAGCATCTCCTGCAACGATGTTTGGAATCAAAGGCCATTTCAATACTTGCAAATTATTAATCATCGCAAGTAGTGGCTCCTGATTCACTGCGTTCGTGTTTCCTGAAAAGGAATTTGGAACATAACTGATGCCAGCTGGAAGCGTTATGAAGATGCTGTCGCCATTTATAGTGTTTGCATCTGCGATGAGATTGACGGAGACTGAAGTACTGTCTTCACAGTTCACAGTAGGAGTTCCACTGACTGCGCTAATAGAGGAATTGTATGGCGGTGGCAATCCACTCAGGGTAATTGGTTCGCCCGCTTCCGCTAAACTATTCGTCGGAATACCACAAACTTGTTCTGCATCAGCAAAGAAAATTGGATAGGAACCAGCGATGAAGTCACAATTGGTAAACAATTGAAAACGAATCTGAAAGCTATGACTTGGATTGGAAATAAAGCCAGGTAAACCATTTTGTCCAATGCTGTCTTGTGTAAGTGCTATGTTCCAAAGCATTGTCCCGGTACCGGTATCAATGGGATCTCCAATTACTGTAAAAGCATTGTTGGAAGGATAGCTAATTTCACTGGATCCAGGTAAAACAAAAACACCTGGTGGTAGTTGTACTTCCACTGTTGGTTGATAAGCTGTACCTAGATTTGCATTGAAAATGGTAATGGTATGATAGTCAATAGTGTCGCAAAGGAAATGCGAACCTATTGGACTTTCTACGGTTTGTTCCAACGCAGCAGGTGGTGATATGACGGTAAATATTTTTGAATCCTCAAAGCAAGGAGTTGTAATAGGATTGTTATAAATGTCGCAGTTCCAGCCGTAGAAGACCTCTACAGGTTCTTCATTGCAGCTGCTATTTGTTGCCGTAAGACGTAGGTTTTCAATTTCGGCAGGATCCATTGTTCCTATTTGAAAGATGCCATTGATTTGTGGATAGCTACTACCAGTCACTCCGTTTGTCAATTCAAAATCGTTTAGTAATCCGCTTGCTGAGAAAGGTCGAACCCAGACATTCTTAGCGGTACCACTATCAAAAGAAGCTACATTAGTTATCATGTTTTCTAAAGTGAAGTCCCACTCCGCCTGATCGTTGTAACTGGTGTAACTGAAAAACGTAGCATCCAATTCCAAGTCTGGATACAGGGTCCGAAGAGCAGCAGCTTTATAGAAAGAGGTGTCTATCGGATTTGGAAAAACTAAATTTGCCGCTGGTTCTATACGTGCATGAACAGTCATTGGAAATGACCCACTAGTTGAACAGTCTGCCAAAAATCGACTTTGCAAAAGAAAAGAAAACCCTTCGTCTAGGTCAGGGAGTTGGTATGGAAGTAAATCGTATTGATACGTAATGTTATTGTTAGAAAAACTAAGTGGCTCTTCAGTCCATAGAGAAATATCTTCTTGCAATTCTAAAAAAGTAAGCTTTGATTCTTCAATTGAAAAACCATCTGAAAGCTCAATTTGCCAGTTTGTTAGTTTTCCTAATGACCGATGCTCATAAGGAAAGAAGTTACCTTCCCCTAGCAAAAAAGAAAACAATGTACCTCCGACGAACTGACTTGTATCACAATCCGGTATAGCATGTATACCCGAAGCGATATCGTATTTGTATCCAGAGAGCTGCATTGTTAATCGTTCACATCCACAACTAAATTCACCATCCAAAGAATCAATACCTATTTCATCCAACAAGTATACTTCAGGACTAACGATAAAATTAATAATAGGAGGAATAGAGCTTCCTGAAGTGGAGGCCAGATTGTGATTAATTTTGAACTGTTGTTGAAACAATATAGAATCACCGTCTTCATATTCAAAGCCAATCGGTAAATCGCAACTGGTGGTAGAAATCAATTCCGGGCTAATGTCAAATTGGAAATTAAAGGACTGATTATTCTCTAATGTATTTATAGTCAGTGGCATACTCAGTCCGCAATCATAATATTGCCCCGAGCTGTTATCGTATATAATAAGCTCCTGCTTAATTGGCAAAAGTCCATTTTCTAGAAACAGATCAAGACCAGAGGTACTAATATCTGAAGCTCCTATATTTACTAGAATTTGCCCTGCCGGAAAGGTATAGCCTGGCTCATCAATGTTTACTACACTGTTTACATTTAGCTGAACCGTATCTCCTGCCATAATTCTATCCCTTCTTACAAGATCAAAATCTATGACTCCGTTTGCATCTGCGATTCGGTTGTCATCATTATCTGGAAGGCCGTAGTTTGTTCTAAAAATCGAAAAAGTATATTCTGCATAGCCTGGGATATACTCTTCACAAAGCGGCAATGCACATTCTACAGGGAAAGGTTGAGAAGCACAAGTGTTCAGATTGCAGATATCCGGACAGCCCTCAATTATTTGTAAGGAACTATTTACAGAAACTCCGACAGCTACAGGAGCATCGGTTTCGCAAAGATCAAGACAACTTGTTATAACAGTGTCCTTACAAATCACTTCCTCACAAAGATCATCGCAGATAAGTTCTAGATCAAAACTCATAAAAATCGAATCGCTAGAAAAAGGAGGACTGTAGGTTGCACTGATGTATGTAATGGTATCTGTAATATTTGTATCAATATTAATTGGCGTTTGACCATCCAAAATCAAATCGTTAGAGGGTAGCAAAGATAGTCCACAGGGAAATTCGAAATATATGGTAAGTAGCTCAGCGTCATTCAGCAGCTCTCCAGAAATGATACTGTATTCATAAGTCTTTTGACTGCCACCTGGTATTGGTACCGAGGGGGCTCCTAATAGTTCGCTATCAATCACTGGCCCCGTGTGTTCAAAATCACCCTCTCCTTCAATCTTAGGAATTGGAGGACAAGGGCCATAGTATTCATAGGAATATTTCCAAGGGGCATTTTTATTTGGATTGCATTCCAAGGCACAGGCATAAGTATTCCAACTCAATGTTATAGTTTGTCCTGCTTCTAAAGCAGGAATAAATAAGGAAGCAATTTCATAAACAGCATTCTCAATATTGCATGCTCCTTCATAAGGTATCAAAGAGTCGGGAATGACATTTTCAACACTAGAAATAAAACCACTCGAATCAATACTGAAAGAGGTTGGGTCAATCCCGGCATATACACTTAACTGCATTACTTGTACTTCGATATTTGTAGCTAAGTGATCGCTGGTATTAGTAATTGTTAGACTATTCTGAATAGGATCTCCAGTACAAAAACAATTTGGAATTTCACTCATATCAGGAGTGAATGTAAGTTCTGGTTCTAAGTAAGGAGTTTCGATATTGACAAAGCCTTCTATCGGAGTCGTACTTTGGCAGGTAACAGTATTACAGCCCCATGTAGCACTAATGTTAGAAAGTGTACCGGATATCGGTTCTCCACAACTGGTTATTAAAATTTCTTCAACTATAGTTATTGATTCGTCCAACTCAAAAAGTTCATCTCCGTCTCCGATAGTCGAAAAATCATCTCCATCAATTAATACGGATATAACATTTGCAAGTGTAGAGGTGTCCGTTCCTAAATTTGTACTAATTTCAATTCCACCCTGATGACTATCCTGAAAACTAAAAGATCGTAAAGCTCCTAGTCGAGTATTGGTAATGGTGAAAGTTCTATTAACTATATCGCCCTGCGAACCACTATGCACTAGGACTCCATTATTGGCCATTACTAGGAGTGGTGTTTCTATATTGTAAGGGGTAGTAATAAGACTGTTACTACCATTTTCATAATTTGTAATTATAGTGTTAGAAAATATCTGCATGTTATTGATAGCATCAATCAGGCTACAATTTGCAGAAGCGAAAAGACTAATTGTTATTGATTGATTAGCTGCTAAGTCAATAATAGAAAAAACAGGGGTATTTAAATCTGTAAGATCAGATTCGACCGCATTAGCTATACTACCAATGTTGTAGCTGACTCCTTGGGGGAATTGAATATTGAGTGAGATGTTCTCCGCCATTTCAGCGGAAGAGTTCGTAAGTGTTACTTCAAAAACAGCAGAGTCACAAACCACCAGGGCATCTTCATCTATTGGATTTTGGTAAGTAATAGCTAAGTTTTGAGCATAGCTTTCAAACTGAATTGAGCAGATGAAAATTAAAAAGAGTGCAATAATACGACCCATAGCTTTATTGTTTTCCGTTGATATCCGTCGTGGTAAGAGATTAAAGCTAACTAATTTATAGGTGTTTTAATAGTGATAACGTTAAATTCTATTGAAGAACAGGTATTGGTTTATACCAAAATTGATCTCTTGGTTTTTACTGAACATTATGTCCTGCAAATGATTTCATTCTAGTACATTGTGAATTAGAGGAAATCTTAAAGACATATTTATACTCACTACAGAATACAACACAACCTTGAAACAATCATTTTTCACTAAAGCTTTGCTAAAATGGAATATGCAGCAAAGTCGCCCGATGCCTTGGAAAGGAGAGAAAAATCCATATCTGATATGGTTATCCGAAATTATTCTACAGCAAACTAGAGTAGAACAAGGGCTGCCATACTTCGAAAAATTTAAAGCAGTTTATCCTACCGTTCATGATTTGGCGCGTGCTCCTGAAGATGAAGTAATGAAATTATGGGAGGGGCTTGGGTACTATTCACGAGCTAGAAATTTACATAGTACTGCGAAGTACATCAGTGGAGATTTGAAAGGAGTATTTCCCAAAGAGTACAAAAATATTTTGGCGCTAAAGGGTGTAGGACCATATACAGCCGCGGCCATCGCATCCTTTGCCTATGGACTTCCTCATGCTGTTGTCGATGGAAACGTGTACAGAGTACTATCGCGTTTTTATAATATAGATGATCCAATTGACACGACCATTGGAAAAGCTAAGTTTGTAAAACTGGCAGATGAATTATTAGACAAAACGAAACCGGGTGTTTACAATCAAGCGATTATGGATTTCGGAGCTACTGTTTGTGTTCCTAAAAATCCAATTTGCGACTCCTGTCCTTTGCAGGTGAAGTGCAAAGCCTATGAAAAAAACAAGGTGGATAAACTTCCGGTCAAGTCGAAGAAGCTGATTCGAAAGAAACGTTTTTTTAACTATCTCGTAGTGAAAGATGAAGGGAATCAAACGTTGATTCGGAAACGAGTAGAAAAGGGAATATGGCAGAACCTTTATGACTTTCCGTTGATAGAATCGACGAAGCAAATTGAGTTGGCAGATTTGAAGAAACAAAGTGATTGGAAAGATTGGATTGGGAAAAACAAGCTAATAATATTGCCGAGTAAACCCTTCAGACAGTTATTGACTCATCAAGAAATCATTGCTGTTTTTTGGGAAGTAAAGATTAACGATATTGAAGATTTACCAATGTTTGATCGGTTTGCTTCTGTGGATTGGACTGCTTTGGCGAATTTTGGATTTCCAAAGATTATCGATACCTATATCAAGGATAATTCTTTATATTTAAGATTATAGATAACTTCTTATAGTTGAACTGGGTTATCTGATCTTTTTTATCGAATTTTGCAAATGTTTTTAAACCACGTTTGACAATCAAATCATCCTCTAAATTAATTGCAATGGTTAATAAAGTAACTTTAATTGGAAACCTCGGAAGAGATCCTGAAATCAGAAGATTAGAATCAGGATCCGCTGTTGGTAAGTTTTCTTTGGCAACAAATGAAAGCTACAAAGATAAAAATGGTGAATGGCAGACTCAGACGGAATGGCATGATATCGTCGTTTGGCGAAATCTGGCAGAGCGTGCTGAGCGAGACCTGAAGAAAGGAAAATTGATATACGTCGAGGGAAAGCTAACGCATAGGAAGTGGCAAGACAAAGAAGGTAACGATCGCTATAACACAGAAGTGGTTGCGAATAGCTGGAGATTGTTAGAAAAGAGAGAAGGGTCGGGCAATTTCAATAATAGTAATTTCCCAACTCAGGAACCTGCTGCAATGAGTAGCACCCCTGCTACCTCTTCTGAAAGTTCAGCATCAGCAGATACGACGACTGCAACTGAAGAAGACAAAGACGACTTACCATTCTAAATAAGAAAACTCAAACGAGCTGATCAGATTTTTTAAAACCTGATCAGCTCTATTTTATCATCTAAACCATCCTCTTGGAAAGCGATCCTGATAGTTTATTCACCTTATTATCTTTTTTCGTTACTCCGCTTCTGTCCGTTTCTCCTGCGGGCATTTACTTCGCTTTATTTTTGATTATTCTTTTATTGGGGTGTTCTGCGTTGATCTCTAGCTCAGAGGTTGCATTCTTTTCTTTGAACGTAAACGATGTAAAAAAACTGGAGCAGGATAATTCAGTTATATCTAACAGAATTTTGACTTTACGAGAACAGCCTCGGAAGTTGTTGGCAACAATTCTTATCAGTAATAATTTTATAAATATTGGAATCATTATTCTTTCAGAGTTTGTTTTGGGAGAAATTTTGAGTGATGCCATAAGACTTGAATGGGCTCGAAAGGTTCTATCTGTGCTGAGTTTACCCGCTTATTTTAGTGCAGAGATAATTGCGTTTTGGATTCATGTATTGTTAGCTATTGTGGCGGTCACTTTTTTGCTAGTTCTATTTGGTGAAGTTGCTCCAAAGGTTTACGCCAAATTGAATAAACTGAAACTGGCTCGTATGATGTCCAGAGTACTTACATTATTGATGAGCTTTTTCACTCCTTTGAGTACACCTTTGGTTCGAGGGACTAATTTTATTGAGCGAAGGCTGGACAATAACAATGGAAGTAGTACCATTACTAGTCGCGAAGAGATAGATCAAGCTATTGAGTTAGCTGTAAAAGAAGATGAGACGAATACCGAGCAAGAAATAGATATACTGAAGAGTATTGTGAAATTTGGGGATGTATCCGTTAAGCAGATTATGTGTTCAAGAGTAGATGTAGTAGCAATTGATTTTCGAATGGGATTTCATGAGGTGATTCAACTGGCTCGGAAGTCAGGCTTCTCAAGGATTCCTGTATACGATGAAGACTTCGATAATATCATGGGTTTACTTTACGTAAAAGACTTGTTAGGTCATTTAGAAGAAGCTAATGATTTTGAATGGCAGCCACTAATTCGTACTAATGTAATGTATGTCCCTGAAGCTAAAAAAATTAATGACTTACTTCGGGAGTTTCAATTGGAACGATTGCATATGGGGATTGTAGTTGATGAATATGGAGGAAGCTCAGGTTTAGTCACGCTAGAAGATATTATGGAAGAGGTCATTGGAGAAATTAAAGATGAATTTGATGACGACTCTGAGTTAGAATACGAAAAATTGGATGACCACAACTACATCTTTGAGGGGAAAACTTTATTAAATGATGTTTGTAGGATTATCGGTGTTGATACGGAAACTTTTGATGAGGTAAAAGGGGACGCTGACTCTGTTGCAGGGTTATTGTTAGAAATAGTTGGACAGATTCCAAAAGCAAATGCGCGAGTAGAGTATAATGATTTTAATTTTAAAATCGTTTCAGTAAACCGACGAAGAATCGAACGAATACATATTAGCTTACCAGAAACGAACAATGAATAAAATTAAACCCTCGAATATTTTTGCCTTGCTTATTATTTGCCTACTATTTCAGGCCTGTGAAGAAACAGTTTATGTACCTAAGCCAAGAGGATATCCTAGGATAGTCTATCCAACTAAAGCTTACCAAAAATTTTCAGAAGATTATTGTGCTTTCACCTTTGAGTACCCTGCCTATGCTACTGTGGAACAGGATACAAGTTATTTCGATGGTCAGGCTAAAGATGATTGCTGGTTTGACATTAATATAGATCATTTCGCTGCTAAAGTGTATTGTAGTTACGTGTCAATTGGTAAGAATAATTCATTTGATAAATTACAAGACGATGCTTTTACAATGGCTAATGAGCACATTGTAAAGGCAAATTATATTGATGAAATTCCTTTGAATACTAAGAACGGAGTTAAGGGAATGGCCTTTGATTTGGAAGGCCCAGTTGCGTCTCCTTTTATGTTTTACTTAACGGATGAAGAAGATCATTTCCTAAGGGGATCATTATACTTTAACACTAAGGCAGACCCTGATTCATTGGCGCCAGTTATCAAATTTGTAAAAGAAGATTTGAGTCATATGATTTCTACCTTTAAATGGAATGAGTAGTCATTGACATATCTACCTTATTGATTGAAGATTTTGAAACAGGAAGTTGCCTATACTGAAAAAAGAAAAAAGCCACCCGCGAGCGAGTGGCTTTTTTATCATTAAAAGGCGTGTTAAAACAATTTATTTTTTAGCTTTCTTCGCTGTTTTTTCATCAGCTACAGCTTCTCCTGCAGCGGATACTTCTGGTTCTTCTTCTTCAACAGCTGTTCCAGCGACAGCTAACTTGATGCGTTCTTCGATTTCGTTAGCTACTTCTGGGTTGTCTGCTAGGAACAACTTAGCAGCTTCTCGACCCTGAGCGATTTTAGAATCACTGTAGCTATACCAAGAACCACTCTTTTCGATGATGTCATAATCAACTCCCATGTCAACTATTTCTCCTGTTTTGGAAATACCCTCCCCGTACATAATATCAAAAAGTGCGATTCGGAATGGTGGAGCTAATTTGTTCTTTACTACCTTCACCTTAACGTGATTTCCAACGACATTCCCTTCTTTGTCTTTTATTGCAGAACCACTCTTACGAATATCCAAACGAACAGAAGCGTAGAATTTCAGCGCGTTACCACCTGTGGTTGTTTCTGGGTTACCGAACATTACTCCAATCTTCTCACGGAGCTGGTTAATGAATACACAGCAGCAGCCCGTCTGACCAATGATACCAGTGAGTTTACGCATAGCTTGAGACATCAAACGTGCTTGGAGTCCCATCTTAGAATCTCCCATTTCTCCTTCGATTTCACTTCTTGGTACCAGTGCAGCAACAGAATCAATTACAATCATATCTATTGCGCCAGAACGAATTAAGTTCTCTGCAATCTCCAGAGCTTGCTCACCATTGTCAGGTTGAGAGATCAGAAGGTTAGCTGTATCTACTCCAAGTGATTCAGCATAAAATCTATCGAATGCATGTTCTGCGTCAATGAAGGCAGCAATACCACCCTGCTTTTGACATTCTGCAATTGCATGAATTGCTAAAGTTGTTTTACCAGAAGACTCTGGTCCATATATTTCAACAACTCTTCCTTTAGGAAAACCCTGAATGCCTAAGGCAATGTCAAGACTGAGTGAACCGGAAGAGATAGTTTCTGCTTCGACGACTTGTTTGTCACCTAGTTTCATTACGATGCCTTTCCCGTAGGATTTTTCTAAGCGATCGAGTGTCATTTTGAGTACTTTTTGTTTTTCCTCTTTTCTATCCTTTGCCATAATGTTTAAGTTTAGCGGTTGTTAGATAATGTGAATAATGTGGCGTCTGTTAAATAAAACAACTTTTTTATTTTGATGACACAAATATAAACGATTTGTTTTTTAAAACAAATTATTTGTTCTTATTTTTTAATTTATTTTAAATTTTATGCGAATTTTAAATAACTAATATGGTTATTTTTTTGATTTGACTACTTACTGTACAGACATTTTTAGAATTATATGCTACAAGAGAATTTTTTTTGTTGGATAATTATTTTAGATGTCCATATACTGTTTGGTGAAGATACAAACACATAATCAGAGCAAAAGGCTAGGGAGAAAAATTAATTTCTAAAAGAACATGTGCTCCTAAACTAAATAAAAAAGCCATTTGCAGTGAAAAACTACAAATGGCTTTTATGTTCAAAAAGAACTATTTACTGAGAATGTTATTTCTTCAGGGCTTTCAACAAAGCAACAGCTTCTTTTGAGCCAAGCTTGGATGCTTCTTCCAGCCCTTTTCTGTAACCTCTCTTACCTGCTCTATGCAGTGCGAGGCTTCTATAGTAGACTTTATCTGCTTGTGAAATCTTATCATTACCTTCTTGTAAAGCGAGTACTTGATCAAATGCTGCAACGGCTTCTTCATATTGCTCTAACTCAATCAAGGTCTTTCCATAAAAGAACCAAACTGACCTTCTCCAGATAAAGTTAGGATTATCTGGTTTGAACTTTCTATTACAGAAAAATTTAAAATCAGGAGCAGCCTCCTTGAACTGGCCATGTTCAAAATGAGTCATTCCTTTCTGACGACGCGCTTTCCAATAAATTGGTTCTAAAGGAATAGATGTTTTCACCGCAGAGGCAAAATCTAAAAGTGCACCTTCCCAATCTCCCATTTTCAATTTTACATTGGCACGCCCATAGAAAGGCTCTGGATTGCTATTCGCTAATTCGATGCTTTTAGAGTAATCGTAAATAGCATCTTTATAATTTTTCATGATGAAATTGACATGGCCACGTCTTTCATACGCTTGAGCATGACGCTCATATTTGTCAATCGCTCTATTGAGTGCTTTCATTGCCTCCCCTTCCATTCCTTTCGAATTGCTTAACTCTCTTCCTTTTAGAAAGGCTTGAACAGCAGTTCGCTCGCTCTTAGGTTCAACGATTCCATGACGTAGGATTTTACCTTCGTCTGTCATCCATCCACCAAGGTTACCAGAAACAGCAAACTGAGCAACATACTCTAGAATGTCCATGGTATTACGCCAGCTTTTTTCAGAACCCTGAGGAATCACAGTTCTGGCTACGCGGAGTGATGAAGTCTCTTCGTCGAATATGTCTTCTTCTTCGAGAAGAACATCAGATTTGTAGTAGTTCTCCAATCGATGCTGATACATTTTGAGCACCTTGTCATAGCTTTTGGAACTACCAAATTCTAGACGTCCTTTGAAGATTGATTTGTAAACCATTTTGTAATAAGTCATCTTGTGGCTGCTTTAAAGGGATTTAAAAATCCAGTGAGATAGCAGCTGGGCTGCAGTTAAAAATAATAATTAATTCTTCTCGACTGGGTGCAGCTACTCTATTTTAAAATAAAGATTTCTCTATGGCAAGTGTTTACAAGTGTAGTTGTTCCTCCTGTAGTATCGCATAAAGTTGAAGCCAAAATTGTTTAACAATTTGGCGCCACACGCAGTTCTCTCATAGTCAATTTCGAAAAGGCTTACATCCAAAGCCTAGTTGATGGGATTTCTCTATTTGAAATAGAAAATAAACGAATAACAAAAATCGCTAATTTTTCTGGGAAAATCAACATTTTTCAACTAAGAAAATAAAAATACCCTAAATTTTATTTTTAATATACAATAAAATTGTTATACAAATACACTTAGTTAATTGATTTTATGTTTAAAACACTGATAGTCAAATATCAGTACCAAACTTTACAACCTTCAGTGCAATTAGTACAAATATCAATTTTATCTCTTCCTTGTAGTAATTTCGTCCTGAATTGATGAAATAATTGCCCGTGCCATAGTGCTTTGAAAGATTGTTTTTTCAAATCTCCCAAACGATGAATAGCATCTTTATCAAAACAGCAGGGAACCACTAATCCATCCCAGGTGATTACGCAAGAGTGCCATAACTTCCAGCATTGGTTTAATAGTTCATTTTTTACAGCGTAGGTTCCGTCGTCCTGCTTCTTGTAGCGAGCGTATTTTTCGATAGTGGGAATGAGAGGGTTGCCATTTTCGTAATCGTAAACCTGAGCAGTTTTGAGTTTTACTTCATCTATACCGATCTCGTTGGCAAGTGCATAGATTTCTTCAATTTGATGTTCATTAGGACGAACTACCAGAAATTGAAAAATCAGATGCGGCGTATTAGAATTCATTTTCTTTTTCCACTTTACTACATTTCTAGCGCCTTCCAACACCATGTCTAGCTTACCACCAATGCGATAATTTTCATAAGTCTCCTGAGTTGTTCCGTCTACGGAAATAATCATTCGATCTAAGCCGGACTCAATTGTCTTTTTTGCATTTTCATTATTTAGAAAATGGCCATTAGTAGAAGTGATGGTATATATTCCTTTGTCATGGGCGTAGCGAACCATGTCCAAAAACTTAGGATTGATATAAGGCTCTCCCTGAAAGTAGAAAATCAGGTACATCAACTCTCTGTATAATTCGTTAATCGTCTTTCTAAAGAAGTCTTCTTTTAGGTTGCCGGTTGGTCGGGAGAACGAGCGCAATCCACTTGGACACTCAGGGCAGCGCAAATTACAGGCTGTAGTGGGTTCTATAGAAATGGTAATAGGCGTTCCCCATTGAATGGGTCGCCCCAACCACCTAGTGAGATAGAAGGATGACAATACTTTTGCCGCATTCCAAATACGAGCGGGTCTTTGCTTAAGCAAGAAATTCAGGGTGTCCCTAAAATAGAATTTAGACATGTTGCAAAAGTACGTAAACCGACTAAGGAGAGATTCATTTAATACAATTGATTTTGTCTTCTCAAAGAAAAGTGGACTGTTTATACTTTTAAAAAATTGTTTATTACAATTAAATCGTTTTGAAAAAATACCGGAAACAGAGCATTGTTCAAAGGCCACAAACTATGTAATTTTATGGCCTATTCGAGAAGACACATCAACTTTAGAAGATCTCACCTCTCTACTTTCACCTACTTGTACGATACTAACAAAATAACATAAGTCAATCTACATATATTTGACTCAACGATATACTTCTGACCAGATAAGGGAGCTGAGTGGTAACACCAGTTCCTTTGTCGTTTTTTATCCATCCTCTTCAAAAATCACTAATTTCGCCTCATGATAAATTGGTTGAAAAAAATTTTCTCTTCTAAGACACCACTTCCCGAAGTAGAACATGATCCTAAAAAGTATCTAATCGCTGGATTGGGTAACATTGGAGGGGACTACGAAAACACTCGACACAACATTGGCTTCGATGTACTTGATAAAATAGCGGAGGATAATCATTTGACATTTGAAAGTCATGGTCATGCGTTTTACACAAAATTGAAAATAGAAGATTACACGTTCATCTTGATAAAGCCAACTACCTTTATGAATAGAAGTGGAAAGGCTGTTAGCTATTGGATGGAAAAACAAAAAGTTGAGAAGGAAAACCTACTAGTTATCATTGATGATTTGAATATCAACTTCGGAAGATTGCGAATGAGAGGTAAAGGTTCTGATGGAGGACACAATGGCTTGAAAGATATCAACGCGACTCTAGCATCTAAAGAATATGCTCGCTTGCGTTTTGGAATTGGGGACGAATTTGGGAAAGGCCAACAAGTGAATTATGTACTCGGTCAATGGTCCGTTGAAGAACAAATGAAGTTGCCGGAGCTATTGGATCGAGCCGCTAAAATGGTTATCAGCTTTGGTAAAGATGGCATTGGAAAAACGATGTCTACTTTTAATAATTGATTTACAACTAGCTTTAAATGAAATACCTAATCGTTGGCCTTGGAAATCCAGGATCAGAATATGACAATACCCGTCACAACGTTGGTTTTGATGTAATTGATTTGTTAGCAAATGAAAAAGACCTCCTTTTTAAAGAAGGAGGTAATGGTTTAACAACAACCTATAAACATAAAGGAAGAACCTTAATCTTGCTGAAGCCTACCACCTTTATGAATCTCAGCGGAAAGGCAGTGAACTACTGGCTGCAAAAAGAAAAAATCAAAAGAGAAAACCTATTAGTCATATTGGATGACCTAAACCTTCCTTTCGGAACCGTTCGGCTATTTGGAAAAGGATCAGACGGAGGACACAATGGCTTGAAAGATATTGACAAAGTATTAGGGACCAATAAATACGCGCGCATTCGTTTTGGAATTGGAAATCCAGAACAAAAAGGTCAGCACGTAAATCATGTCTTAGGCGAATGGTCGGAAGAACAGCAGGAGCAATTACCAAAGTTGCTGAAAAGAGCAGCGGGTATTGCAAAGAGTTTTGGGACGATAGGTTTGGCGTTTACAATGAAGCAGTTTAATAAGAAGTGATTCTAATAGCTATAAATTTAAATCGTTCATCGAAAATAAAAGAAGCTTGGAAATGAATGCTATATTTTGTTAGCTATGAAAACCATCGTTTCCTTGTTAATAAAATCAGTACTGTTATTAATCTTACCATTCATTTTTCTTATCCGAGGAGCGGTGTTTCTGCACGACCATTATCAGTCTGCTCCCTGGCTCGCTATATTCGGAGCCACTTTTCTAACAATAGTCTTACTGATTATATACCTCACTATTTTCTATGGAAAAATGACCGGTCGAATGGGAACGAGTTCCGTATTTAAAAGAAGAATATTTCTTACAGTAATTTTAGTCCTCGGTTTCAGTTTGAACGGATTATTTTTTATGTCGAATAAAAATGCAAAGCACAATGATGTTCAAAAGGAATTCACCAGCCTTCACCCAATTCTACGATTAAGTATCAGTACTATTTTATTTCTAGATAAAGACCTGATTGTTACAGATGCAAAGCGACATCCGGAAGATTACAAAAAAATGGGTTTGCGATCAAAGAAACATTCGCTGCATTATCCACAAAGCAATGGCTATGTACACGCTGTAGATATTCGCACAAATGGAAGGTCAGACATGCGTAATTTTTTGTTGAAGCTGTACTTCAAAGGAATGGGGTTGAATACTTTGCGGCATGTAGGAATTGATGATCACTTGCATGTTTCGTTGGGGAGTTTTGATCGAAGAGGGGCGATATAAGCTGTTAAATAAATTTAGAATCACTTTTGCTATCTTTGAAGGGAACAACAAATTGTAGTGACCAACAAACCAAAGTGAAAAATTGCGCGAGATAGCAACCATCATATTTCTTTTTTCTATTACAATAGTATTTGCGCAAGAGCAGAATGAAATTGCTATATCTAATTCTGTAGATCAGAAATTCTTTTCTGATAAATATAAAGTGCTGCATTATGGAGTAGAAGACGGTCTTTCCCAAGGAACTGCTTTTTCTATTTTAAAAGATAGTAGAGGGTTTATGTGGTTCACCTCTTATGAAGGTTTGAATCGATTTGACGGTCATCAGTTCGTAGTTTATTCTGAAAGCCCTTCAGATAAATATTCTTTAAAAGGCAGTAGCACTTATGGTTTGGTTGAGGACCCATATGGTAATATCTGGACGGGGACAGAGGTTTGTTTAAATCGATATTTGCGGCAGTCTGATCGTTTTGATTTCGTAAAAGTAAGGGATACAGCTGGAGTAGTTTTGGCTACAGTTAATTATCCATTTTTTGCAGATAGCTCAGAGGTTTGGTATATCAATGACGTAGAGGGAATTGTGACTTATGATTATTTAGAAAAGAAAAAAAGAATCATTTCCGCTGAATTTTTATATAAACAATCAAGCTATATTATAAATTCTACTGTTCGTACAAAAGATGGAATGATATGGTATAGGGATGAAAGTGGCTTAGCTTTTATTGATCCGAAAACGGGCGATAGTAAATGGTATTTTTCTGATGATAAAAATAATATTCTTGGTGAGTCAATCAAGCTAGTTTGCTTTTATCAGGACCAAGATGAAATAATCTGGTTAGGATACGGAAACGGAATAATACGCTTTGATTATAAATTGGGACAATATAAAAAAATAGACCTCGGCGACTATATTAATACTCAGGTAGATGATATAAAAAAAGATGCCGAAGGAACTTTATGGCTAGGAACGGAACAAGATGGATTACTAAGGTATTCTGAAGAATTTGGAGTAATTGATCATTTTAGAGCAGAAGGTTCTATGAATCATCGCTTGACTAGTAATGCAACAGCAGCAGTATATATTGACGATCAAAATTTGATATGGGTGAATACAGATCCTGAAGGTATTGATGTTTTAATACCAGATTTAAAACCCTTCAAGAATTATTCTGATGACTTTTTTGATTTAGATTTTTTTTCAACAAAAGGAGTGAGAACCTTTTTAAACTTGGAAAGTAAAAATGTATTAATCGGAACTCAAGAAGATGGGTTAATAATTTTTGATCCTAAAAAGGATAAAATCATCCAACGTATTTTTCCTGGAGAAAATGGGTTTGAACCGAATAGTGCAACTTGTTTTTTACAAGATAATTTTAATCGAATTTGGGTAGGAACTTATGACGGTCTTTATCTTTCGGAAAAGGAAGGTGATCGATTTCAAAAAGTAGTTAATAAAAGTTATCCTGATCGTTTGAGAACAACTAACTTCATTAGTCATATATTAGAATCAAGAAATGGAGGAATCATTTTTAGTACAGAACAAGGAATTTATTTTATATCACCAAAAACAACAGACCCTCTCCCAATAGATACGCTCTATGGTATTGTTTCTAATCGACTTCATCTTACCCCGAATGATTATTTGCTGGTGGCTGAACCTCAGAATGGATTTCATATATTGAAAGCTTCTGATTGGCTAGTCCGAAATTCTGGAAAATACAATAATCAGAGGAACGTTAATCATTTTCTACCTGAGTTTAATATTAAACATTTCTGTCAAAGTGAAGAAGAAGGTATTATTTGGATTGCGACAACTACAGGTTTTTTAAAAGTACGATTTACAAGTAATTGGTCGGAGATCGAAATTTTAAAACACTATACTCGTGACAACGGACTGCCCAGCAATTGTATTTATGGAATATTACCAGACAATAATAAAATGCTTTGGATGAGTACGAACAGAGGTATTTGTCGATTCGATCCAACTACAGAAGTATTTTCAAAATATACGGTAGAGGATGGATTACAGGGTTTTGAATATAATACCAATTCATTCGTGAAAACTGCTGATGGTGAATTTTATTTTGGAGGAACTAATGGATTTAATCGATTTTATCCAGCCTTTGAAAAAAACGAAAAAAGCCCTCTTTTGCAAATCACTAACTTTAAAGTAAACGATAAAAAATTTAACGAAGAAAATTATATTGGAGAACAGCAGGAAGTATTTTTAACAGCAGAAGAAAATACTTTTACATTTCAATTTTCAGCTATAGATTATCAAAGCAATGGTAACAATCGATATCGAGCAATACTAGAAAATTACGACGAAGACTGGAAAGATCTTGAAGAGAAAAATAGTATCAGGTATACGAAAGTTCCTCCCGGAGATTACCTCTTTAAAGTGACTGCTGCGAATAATGATGGTGTGTGGGCCTCAGTTCCTAAAACTTTGTTAGTTCATATAGCTACACCTTGGTATCTCACCACGTGGGCATATCTTGCCTATGCTATGTCTATTGGCTTTATTTTATTCCAAATATATCAGGTGAAAAAAAGAAGACGGATACTTAATCAACAATTAATATTAGAACAGAAAGAAGCAGATCGATTGAAAGAATTAGATAGTTTTAAAACAAAATTCTACGCTAATATTACTCACGAGTTTCGAACTCCGCTCACAGTCATCGAAGGCATGGCCGAAGAACTAAATCAAAGCCCTGAAAAAGAACCAAAAACCAAAATTAATTTAATTAAAAAAAACAGTAAAAACCTATTGTCACTGGTAAATCAAATGCTGGATTTATCTAAGTTACAATCAGGGAAAATTAAATCTAATTTACAACAAGATGATATTATTAAGTTTATTAAATACATAGTGGCATCGTACGAGTCTTTCTCAAAAGTGAAAAACGTGGGTTTACAATTCTATTCAGAGGAGGAGGAATTATTAATGGATTTTGATCATCAAAAACTAGAACAAATTTTAACTAATTTAATTTCTAATGCCGTAAAGTTCACCCCTGAATATGGAAAAATATTAGTCGTAGCAAAAAACATCAGCACAAAAGATAAAAACTTTCTTCAGATAAAAATAAAAGACAGTGGTATAGGAATACCCGCGAGCGAATTGCCATTTGTTTTTGATCGGTTTCATCAAGCGAATACATCCGCTAATAATCAGGGCACTGGTATCGGTCTTGCGATAGTGAAAGAGTTAACCACAATTTTAAATGGTTCCGTAAGAGTGGATAGTGAAACTGGAAAAGGAAGTACGTTCTACCTTGAGTTTCCAATTTCAAATAATGCTCCTCTAATTTTGAATGAATATGAACTAACTAAACGCCATCTTCAAAAAGAAATAAAAAACTCAATTTCAAATAATTATAACAATACACTTCCGATTTTATTAATCATAGAAGATAATGCGGATGTGACTTATTATCTACAAACCTGTCTTCAAAACGATTATCAAATTTACACATCTAATAATGGTAGAGAAGGGATAGCAAAGGCATTTGAAACCTTGCCGGATATAATCATCAGCGATGTGATGATGCCCGAACTGGATGGTTTTGAAACTTGTGCGATCCTAAAAGAAGATGAACGAACCTCTCATATACCGATTATTCTACTGACAGCAAAAGCAACTTCAGAAGATAAACTTGAAGGATTAAGTCATGGCGCGGATGCTTATCTCATAAAACCGTTTGAGAAGGCAGAGTTGATGATTCGACTGAATAAATTAATGGAAATTCGAAGAACGCTACAACAGAAATACAGTGGCAGTTTGATTACTAGCAATGAAGCTTATGCTAATGTAATCGCAAACAAACAGGATGAATTCATTCGGAGAGTAGAAGAAGTAATCCTGGTTAATTTAGAAAACGAAGATTTTTCAATTCCTGATTTGGCAAGAGCACTACACCTAAGTCGCTCACAAGTGTATCGTAAAATAAAAGCGCTGACGGACATGTCAACGGCTATTTACATCCGACATGTTCGGCTTCAAAAAGCAAAAGAACTACTACGCTCTACTCCAATGAGCATTTCTGAAATTGCTTATAAAACAGGTTTTAAGACAGCTGTTTACTTCTCACAAGTATTTAAGGAGACTTTCGGAGAGTCTCCTAGTGCAACACGTAAGTGATTGTTTTTCAATTGGTTTTGTTCTATTTTTCTAAGCGCTGCAACAATGACATAAGCTCCTACTCTCTTATTGCAATAATATAGAAACACTTTGCTGACATAGCGAAAGGCTGAAATGGGTATAAGCCCTAGGTTTGCAGTATTCCTTTTACTTCAAAGAATACTTAAAAACAAAACCTATGAAATTTTTCTATACCCTATTGATTGCATTGTTAATAACAAATGGTGCTTTTGCACAAAACAACAGCCTTACCTTCGATGGAAATGATGATCATGTTGAGATACCCAGTGCTGCTGCATTTACTCCAAACCAGTTTACCATAGAAGTTTGGATAAAAGCAGACCAAGGAAATTTGTATCAACCCGTTTTTACAAAATATGATTCAGGTGCATTAATGGCTAGCTACTCCGTTACAATTTATGCAGATAATAAGATAGGCCTAAGCGTAATTCAGAATATTGATCCAAATATATATAGAAGTGAAATCACGAACAGTGCAGTATTAACACCAGGAGTGTGGCAGCATGTAGCGACCTCTTTTGATTTTGTAAGCCAAGACATAAAAATATATATAGACGGAGCAGAAGTACCTTCTTCCTTAGGTAGTGGATCAGTAATACTCACTTCTATTAACAACAATACAACGCCTGTACGTTTGGGGAGGCTCATAAATTTCTCAGGAAGTTCAAGCTACTTCAAAGGAAAGATGGATGATGTACGATTCTGGAATACAGAAAGAACAGCAACAGAGATAAGCAATAATATTAATACGGAACTTACAGGTATGGAAAGTGGCTTGGTGGCTTATTATAAAATGGATGACGATAATTCGTCCTGTGATATAGAAAGCTGCCAAAGTGCTGAACGTCATGGGGCAAGAAAGGGAGAGAGTGGGAATAATAACCTTCCTCAATTTTCAAATGATGTTCCTGCTCTGACGAATATAGATTGTGGTGTGACCATAGCCTGTGTCCCATTACCTGTAGAATTGATTGAATTCAGCGGTAAGCTAACAGATGATCAGGTCGTACTTCATTGGGCTACCGCTACAGAACTTAATAACAAAGGATTTGATATCGAGTATTCCCCAGATGGTCAGGAATGGAAGAGTATTGGGTTTGTAAAAGGTACTGGTACGATAGATCTGACTCAGTCCTACAAGTTTATTCATCGCGCTCCAACCTCAGCCACAAATTACTACAGACTTCGGCAAGTAGACTTTGACAATACGTACTCCTATTCAAGGGTAATTATCATCAATAACGAAAACACATCTATAGAAAATAGCATTTTTCCAAACCCACTTAAAGGAAAAAAACTTCACATTCGATTAGTTAATAACAATACTCTTACAAACGTACAAATAGTTGACGTTTTCGGACAATTAGTTTTTTCTGACCAGCTTCCTCCTGTAGATAATAACTCTTATCACACGTTAGAACTTCCTCATTTACCCACTGGTATTTATTGGGTTCAGATTGGGGATCAAAATTCCAGAAAGACCATACGCCTCTATATAACCAATGAATAACAAAACAATTACATTTTATTAACCTTTAAAAATTCAAATGATTATGAAATCATCAAACTCGTTTTTCTTCCTATTCGTATTATTAGTTATGGCCAGTTGCGCCAAAGAAAACACCATCAATGAAGTACCTTCCGAAACAGAGAAAGTTCGTCCCGAATCCATTAAACTTCCAAATAGCAGCGACTACAATATCGCTATTCCAAACGTACCTAAATATGAAGGTGTAATTCCAGATGAAAGTTTAGAGGACATCAACGCAGAAACAAGAGGCGAAACCGTTGAGGTAGATCCCGGAAGTAATCTGTTGCAAGACATAATCAATAACGCAGACTGGGGCGATAAGATCGTGCTGAAAGAAGGCTTGCATCAGATGGATGAAACCCTAGTAATAAATCGTCGAATCAAACTCCGAGGCGAAGAAGGAGCTGTTTTATCCTTAGGAGGTGTTCTTGGAATGTACATTATTGATGCTCGGAAAACGAGCATTGAAGATCTAGAAATCAACGGAACAGGAGATGCCGTATTTGGAATTGCAATAGAAGAAACGAATCGCTTCGAAATGGAAGACAATCATTTATCTGGCTTTTTGATTTCTGTTTTGGTAGAGCATTCCTGGAAAGTGGAAATCAAGGACAATGTGATTGAAGGAACAGATGGTGATTTCGTAACCGGAGGTTTTGGAATTACGATCATGAACGGAAACAAGGCAAAGGTCTACGGTAACGAAGTGTCCTATAATTCTGCGGGTATGTGGATCACTGATAGAGATGGAAAAGTAAAAGACAATATCGCTCATGACAATGCAATGGGGATTTTGCTTTGCAAAGTACCAGCAGGAACATTCAGCGATGTATTCGCAACAGGAAACGGAGGTTCTGAAAATGCTTGCACAAATGCAAAGGTTGAAGACAATCTGGCTTATGATAATGTCTGGGGCTATGTCGTAATCGATGGTGCTAATAATAATCGATTGAAAGACAACGAGGGATACAACAACTCTTTTGTAGACCTAGAGCTTGCTCAACCAACTACTGAATTGTTTGGAGAACCGACACCAGGGTCTTGGGACAATAAAGTTGACGCAGGTGATTTATACTACATTGATTGTGGTGAGGATAATGATATTGAGAATGGCCATTTGGCAGATGTAGATTGTTCGATTTAAAATATTTATAGTTCCTACAAGGAGAATTTTTTGGAACAGGTATGACTTGGTCGTCATACCTGTTTTTTTGACTGTTAGTAAAGTGAAAAGATAGAATGAGTGGAAAAGGATGTTTTGTCGAGCAGAGTTAGTTTAATGAATCATGAGCTAAAATTTGTGAGCTGGGTTGCTTTGAATATGAATTTCTTTTTGAAAAATCATTTTTTCTTCCAAAAAACCTTTTCAAAATCACTCTATTTAAAACACTAATTAACAATGGATTACAGTTTGTAAAAATAAAAATTTGAAAAAAGCCCATTTCGTTTTATGGAATTTTGTCTGTTTCTGCAACCTATTAGTAGGAACCTGTTTCAGAACAAACGCTAAATCACATAAATATGAAAGAGCACTTTTTACATTACCTCTGGCGCATGAAGCGCTTTGATACTAACAATCTAATTACAACAGAGGGAGAGCGCATCACGATTCAAAATGCTGGGGAACACAACCTCCATGCTGGCCCTGATTTTTTGAACGCAAGAATATATATCGGAGATACCCTCTGGGCGGGCCATGTCGAAATCCACGTGAAATCTTCCGAGTGGAGAAAGCATAAGCATCAGTTTGACAAAGCCTATGATAATGTCATTCTTCATGTTGTATTAGAAGATGATGAACCCGTCTGTCGACAAAACGGAGAGCGTATTCCTTGTCTAGAACTTCGCAAAAGAATCCCAGTCAAGATGCACAGCCGCTATCAGAAAATGATTCACAATGAACACTGGATTCCATGTCAGTTTCAATTTCACTCCGTTGGTGAAATCATCAAAAACTTATGGCTGGATCGTATGCTGGTAGAAAGATTAGAGAAAAAAACAACGGATATAACTCATGTTTTAAAGAACAATAAAAACGACTGGGAAACAACCTTGTATTATTTTTTAGCAAGAAGCTTTGGTACAAAAGTAAACGCAGAACCCTTCGAATTACTCGCTCGACAAACACCACATTCTATAATTGCAAAACATAAAAGCAATCTCTTTCAAATTGAAGCTTTGTTATTCGGACAGGCAGGTTTTCTTCAGGAAGACTTCAAGGATGATTATCCTAAAAAGCTAAAGAAGGAGTACCAGTTTCTGCAAAAGAAATATAATTTAATACCGCTCAAAAAAGAGAGCTTTCGTTTCCTTCGTATGCGTCCAGCAAATTTCCCAAGTATCCGTATTGCTCAGTTTGCAGTCTTACTTTTTCAGTCGAATCATTTTTTTAGTAAAATTTTGGCAGCAGAAAATATTCAGCAGATTGAGAATATGTTTCGCATAAAGTTGAGTCCCTATTGGACGAATCATTATCGCTTTGATAAAGAATCGGCTAGGAAAACAAAGCCCCTCGGGAAGGCCAGCATTCATCTGTTCATTATAAATACCGTTGCGCCCTTTTTATTTCTTTATGGAAAACACAAAGATGAATCACGTTATAAAGACCGCGCTTTGAAACTCTTAGAAGAACTACCAGCAGAACATAACAATATAATTACGGAGTGGAAAAATCTGGGAATCAAAACAGAATCTGCCTATCAGACGCAGGCCTTATTACAATTGAAAAATGAATATTGCCAGAAGCAGAAGTGTTTGCAATGTGCAATTGGGAATCGGATATTGGCAGGGAGGAGGGCGTGAATAAATGGTAGTAACAAATTATTAAAATTTAAATCCGTTTAAAATGCCAAATACTTACACCCAAATGTATGTTCAATTGGTTTTCGCAGTAAAGAACCGTCAAGCGTTAATTCCTAAGGAACATAAAGAAGAGTTACACAAATATATAGCAGGTATAGTTACAAAGCGCCATCAAAAGCTATTAGCGATTCATGCAATGCCTGATCACATTCATATATTCATTGGTTTCAAACCGACAGTTATAATATCGGATATTGTGAGAGATATAAAAACCACTTCTTCGCAATTTATCAAAGAGAAGCAGTTTACAAAATTTCAATTTAATTGGCAGAAAGGGTATGGTGCATTTACTTATGCACATTCACAATTGGGTATTGTATGTCGGTATATTGAAAATCAGGAAGAATATCACAGAAAGAAAACCTTTAGAGCAGAATATTTAGATTTTTTAGAGAAATTCGATGTTGATTATGATGATCAATATTTATTTGATTTTTTGGATTGATGTAATTAGTTTTAAAGGCTGCTCCTACGGAGCGCAATAACGCATCATAATACTGGAGCTATAGACAGCTTGTTCCGATGGAACATTTCCGAAAGATGTGATTTTTATTATCGTAGGTTTGTTAATATCGGACAATTTAATTTATCTGAGTTTTCTTTGAAAACCCAATCAGAGAGGTAAAATAAAATAAGATGGGAAATTCCCTTTTCTAATTATTGAAAAAATATTCCGTAAAAACCATCTGTTTATAACTACCACATCTCCTAATGAAGATATCAACCTTATCAATTACGCATAAGAAAAACTGTTCCATAGGAACAAGCTGTCTATAGCCAAGATGTCCAAAAAGAGAAAGCGTTCCGTAGGAACAGCCTATTCAAGTGCATAAAAAAGACAATAAAATAAAGTCCATTTTTTCGCCAGGCCATTTCTACGAAACGCTAAATCAATGTAATGTTTCGGCTATAAATAAATCAAGCCAACAACTTCCGTACAATGCCCGAGATCGTCTTCCCATCAGCTTTACCAGCCAATTGCTTAGAAGCCATTCCCATCACCTTCCCCATATCGCCCATACCAGAGGCACCGGTTTGAGTAACCAATCCCTTTAAGAAGTTTTCCAACTCCGCTTCGTCCATTTGTGCAGGAAGATATTTTTCCAAAACAGCAATTTCTTCTCGTTCCTTAACGGCCAAATCTTCGCGACCTTGCTTATCATAAATATCCAGCGAATCCTTTCTTTGCTTCGCTAATTTTTGTAATAATTTTATTTCAGCCTCTTCATTTATTTCAGAACCACTACCGTCGGTCTTCAATAAAGTGAGTGCTGTTTTGATGGCGCGAATGGTTCTTAGAGAAGCCTGATCTTTGGCGCGCATAGCTGTTTTTAAATCATCGTTTAATCGTGATTCTAAAGACATAATCTTTTATAATTTTTGATTTTTAAATAATGAAGCGATTTGTTAAGCTTCTGATTTCAATTGGTCAGTAGAACAACCAACCTATTGTATAACAACAGTTTTACAAAAGTAAAGTTCCAACGTTATTGATCCTGGTCTTCTGCCTTGATGGCTTCAATTTTTTGAGTCAGCCAAACGAAATCCTCAACGCTCAATTCTTCAGGCCGTTGTTTGAAAAACTCTTCTTGTAAAAATGGATGTCCTTTAATATGGGTTTTCATCGTATTGCGCAGCATCTTGCGACGTTGACTGAAAGATTGTTTGACAATGGATTTGAATAGCTTTGGATTGCAACCCAAATCCTGATTATCTTTTCGTTCCAGACGAATAACCGCAGATTGTACTTTAGGTGGCGGATCAAATTCTGATTTGTCAACTTCAAAAAGATATGTACCATTATAATAGGCTTGTATCAAAACACTAATGACTCCATAGGCTTTCGAACCTGGCCCTGAAACGATACGCTGCGCAACTTCTTTTTGAAACATCCCTACCAGCTCCGGTACCAACTCCCGAACGTCCAACATCCTGAAAAGTATTTGACTGGAAATATTATAAGGAAAGTTGCCTATGATAGAAAAAGGTTCGCCATCAAAAACTTGCGGTAAATTCAGCTTCATGAAGTCATAGTAAATAATATTTTCCGCAGCTTCAGGAAAATGCTTGCGCAGATAAAAAACCATATCTTCATCTGCTTCTACAGCTTTAAATTCGAAAGGCATTTTTAATAGATACTTAGTAAGCATTCCTTTGCCGGGGCCGATTTCCAATACGTTATCTGTAGATTGGCTGAATAAAAGACTCTTGGCAATGTCTTCTGTGATTTGCTCGTTTCTGAGAAAGTGCTGACCGTATGATTTTTTAGCTCTCATTCTGTATCTTTGCGCTGTTTGTAGAAGCTTAGAAATTGTATCTAATATATAGACAACGTATAAAGCTTCTATAATGGTTCGGACAAAGATAGCGGCTTCTGCTGCAAAGTAAAATAATACCGAAATCCTTTTGTCCAACATCTCGTTCATATAACAGCTAACGCATTCAAAGCAAAATAAATGAATAAAATAAAAGTAGGAATTAGTGCCGGAGATATAAATGGAGTTGGCCTGGAGGTCATCCTTAAATCACTAGCACAAAATATAACAGATTTTTGTACACCTATTATCTACTGCTCTTCTAAGATAGTAGCTTACCACAAAAACATCGTGGGTATTGAGTCTTTTCATTTTAGTAGCTCTCCATCTGCGCATGGCGCACGTGATGGTCGCATCAATGTAGTCAACTGTTGGCAGGATGATGTGACCATTACTTTAGGAAAACTTTCTGAGACGGGTGGAAAATATGCTCGCATTGCTCTAGAGCAAGCAACTAACGATTTACAGGAAGGCTTGATTGATGCACTCATCACTGCACCCATCAATAAGAAAGCGATGCAAATGGCCGGCTTTCAATATCCTGGTCATACCGAATTTTTGGCGGATCGTTTCAATATAAACAACAGCTTGATGCTGATGGTAAGTGATAAACTTAGAATAGGTTTGGTCACCAATCATCTGCCGATAAAAGATGTCGCTTCTGCAATAACAAAAGATAGAGTAGCTCAAAAACTCGCACTGCTAAATACGACTTTGAAAAGAGACTTCGGGTTGGACAAACCAACCATTGCTGTTTTAGGTTTGAATCCTCACGCAGGTGATGACGGAGCTATTGGATCGGAAGAAGAAGAAATTATTAGACCAGCTGTAGTTGAGGCAAAAAAATCGGGCATTATGGCTATGGGCCCTTATGCTGCTGATGGTTTCTTTGGTTCTGGCCAACATAAAAAATTCGATGGTATTCTAGCGATGTATCATGACCAGGGCTTAGTTGCCTTTAAGTCTTTGACCTTTGGAAATGGGGTAAACTTCACTGCGGGATTACCACACGTTAGAACTTCCCCTGATCATGGAACGGGTTACGACATTGCCGGTACTAATTCGGCGGATCACAGTTCCTTCCTAAAGGCATTATACCTTGCATTGGATGTTTCCAAACATAGAAAAGAATTTGATCTTGCACATGAAGACAAAGTCTCAAAAAGTGTCAAACATTCAGAAAAATAAGCTTAGCCTAAAAAATAAAAAGCTGCTGATCATGAAGTCAGCAGCTTTTTTTACGTGAAAAATTATTGTTCCTAAATGTTCTATTCTTATCGACGTGGTGCACGTCTTATTCTTACTTTTCCTTTCATCAACTGTAAGTGATTGTTCTCTCTCTTCGTCGCTGATAAATCCTCCTTAGATTTTATTGGTTCAGGAGCTGGTGATTCTGTTCGTGGCAATGCTTCCATTTGATAATTAGGAGGAATCGCATTGTTTGTCGTTTCAGCAGTTGGTTCCGGTTCACTGGTAGCTACTTCATAATTCACTACGGGTTGATAGGTTTCTTCTACTGTAGAAGATTCCTCTTCTTCTTCCATTTCATTTGTAAATGGATTGCCTGTTTGGCTTGCGTCAGCAGACGAATAATTTTCAGAATCTGTTGTTGTAATACTTTCCGTGGTATTATTACTATTTGGCATGTATTCGTCGATATTTACTGCGGCTGGAATGTCCTCGTCTGCTACTGGCTTTGGTTCCAGTTCTTCTGTTACAGATGTTTCGACTGTTGTGGAATTCACTATGCTAGAAATACTTGGAGGTATAGTCAAGTCCGTATTCAACTCATGAGGTTCCGCTTGCTGAGGCATTGGCTCTGGTAGCGGAATGGTATAAACAGGCGCGCTGATCACAGGAGTATTCACTTGATCGAATCGAGTCAGATTATATTTCTCAATTGTTCTGATGAGCTTCTTTGCATAGTTAGGATCAGTTGCATAACCACATGCTTTTAAACCTTTTGACCAGTTGACATAGTCTGTTGGATCATAGCTAAATAAGGTTTGATAACGATCTCCTTCTACCAAAAAATTAGTGTGATCGATATAAGATTCTTCAACACTATTGTAAACTCGGAAACAAGATTTTGTCAAGACTCCATTTACATAATCATCATCTTCAATATAGTAGGTTGGCCCATTCCAGATGGACTTACATTTTATTCCGAAGTGGTTGTTAGAATTCGTGGAGAGCTCCCCCAAGCCCCAACTTGATTCATGAATACCTTGCGCTAAAATAACGCTAGCAGGAATACCGCTTCGCTGCATTTCGCGAACAGCAATATCATTGTACGTCTCGATATAGCGAGTGACGTGTGGTGGAAGATTAGTGACGGCAGCAGTGGCTGAATTGAGCAATAGCAGGACAGCCATTGCACAGGGCAATAGGGTTTTCATCATTGTATGTTTTTGTTCTTTAGAATTCTCTGAAGATCACTGATCTTCAAAATGGTCTGTCAATTTTTTATATATCAAAAAAATTGCCATATGATAAGAATGGTGAAACTTTTTTGTAAAAAATTGTGACAAAGAAAAGATTCTTTCCATTCTCTAACTTTTAACTCTAGCGGAACAACATCTCTCAGAATAGCCATAATTTTACAACTAAGAAGAGAAATCTACGTAAGAAAAATCAACTCACATGTAACAAAAACTAATTTGTTTTGTATGCAAAATGAGGGATTTAACTGCAAAAACGATTTTGATTAGATCCGACTTTTGCAAAACAGCTCCTTCCCATTTAACCGTAAGTGAAAAAACAACATCTGCCATTTCTAAAAAATGTCACTATGAACCATCTAAGTACAAAACCACACTTATTCATACTTCTACTCTGTTTAGGCAATCTTCTGCTAAACGCACAGAGTAGCACTAGCTTTTCTATGGATCAATATTATGAGGAGGCATTACGACTGCACGACAAAGCCAATTATGCGGATGCAGCTTCCTATTACGATCTGTCTCTTTTTATGAATCCCAACTGTGAGAAATGTCTTTTCAATCGAGGGCTGGTTCGTTTTGAATTGGAGAAGTACAACAAAGCGCTTGCTGATTTTAATAACCTGCTTGCTTTAAATCCAACAGACATTGAAGCTTATGAGCAAAGAGGTCACTTACGTTACTTAACTGGAAATGTGGACGGAGCCATCTCAGATTTTTCGACGGTTATTAGTAGCAACCCATCGGCGGTTACTTATACCAATAGAGGGTTAGTCTATTTAGATTTGAAGCGATATCCTGATGCCATTCGAGATCTTAAAAACGGTATTCGTCTGAACCCGATAGATGGTGAAGCTCAACGAACTTTGGGAGATGCGCTCTTCGCAATCAACAAACCTGAGGAAGCTATTCAACAATACAATATTGCCATTCAGGTGAACCCAAGAGACATTCTGGCTTATAACAATCGTGGAAATGCTTATCAACTAATGGGGCAAGATGAGGAAGCACTTGCAGATTATAATTACGGAATCAGATTGTTAGAGAATAGTTACACATATACCAATCGAGCGAAGTACTGGATTAAAAAGGAGAACTATAAACAAGCCTTAATAGATGGTAGAGCCGCTACTAAATTAAACTTCAGTAACCCTGAAGCATACTATTGCGTCGGTTTAGTAGAAAATGCTTTAGGTAATTACGCAATTGCTGCTGAGAATTTTAATAAGGCAATTGCGCTAGATCACAAGCGAGCTGATTACTATAATGGTAGAGGCTTGGCGCTTTTCCATTTAGAGGAATACGCAGATGCTCAGGATGATTTCAAAAGTGCGCTAACACTGAACCCTGCTGATGCTGCTGCAAAAGATAGGATTACTGATTGTCATCAAAAGATGGAAGGAAATGTAGCCGTCGTTGCGGCGATGAGTGGAGAAGACGTAGATGAATTTGTAGAAAAAGGAGGTGGATTAGTTAGCTATTCTGTTTTTGGTGAAATCCCAAAATCTAAACCATTAGTAGAAAGAGATATTGATATTATTTTAGAGGATGAAGATGAATACGAAGAAGAGGAAGAAAATATTCCAGCTTCATATAATCTGCCTATCAGTAATAATCGAGTAAGAAACAATACCCCCCCAAAGAAGACTTTAGCAAAAGCAAACACAGCTCCTACTGGAGAGATATTCTACGAAAGAGGTGTAGACTTAAGTAAACTGAAGTTAGCAAATAGTACCACCTCTGCAACCGATCAAGCCATCCAGCATCTGGAAATAGCCAACAAACACTTTAGTGCAAAGTGGTTCGATCAAGCCATCCAACAATATACTGCAGCTCTGAACGCAGACCCTGCTTTGGAAGAAGCCTACTACAAAAGAGCAAGATCCTATATGTTTACAAACGCATATGACCAAGCCATTTCAGACTTAGATGAATACCTTCTAATCGTCCCTAATAATGCTGATGCCTTCAATGATAGAGGTACTTTGCGATTCCGCACTGGCAATATTTTTGGAGCGTTGGAAGATTATAACGCAGGGCTTCGACTGAAGAGCAACCACTCCATGCTGCTCAGCAATAGAGGAAGATACCACATGGTCATGGGTTTATTTAACGAAGCCATCGATGACTTTACTCAAGCTATCAATCAAAAAAACACATCAGCAGATATTTACTACCAGAGGGGGTTGGCTCACTTTGAATTACAAAATCATGCTGCGGTAATAGAAGATATGAAGCAAGCGATCAGCAGAAGCAATATTGATCGTTATGAATTTTACTTTCTAATTGCAAAATCACAGCTCTTATCGTTACGTCAAGAGGAGTCGCTAACACATTTCAACAAAACCATTGAACTAAGTCCGAGGTTTGCAGAAGCTTACATGTATCGAGCTGTTGCACATCAGCAACTAGGTAACAGAACAGCTGCTTGTGAAGATTATGAAATGGCCGCATCTTTAGGCTTAAAAGCGTTAAATGAAATAGGAATACGTAGTTACTGTGAAGAATTGGAATAAGATTTAGCGCGGCCCATCAAAAGTATTAGGAAAACTTTAGATAAGCGAAATACAATAAGCCGCTTGAAATAGCTTTTTAAGAAGGGGATAAACTTTAATTATTAAAATTCATTTTATAGCTATAAGTGATCAGTCAAGAAGAATAATAGGTTATTAATTATTTTGACTGATTACTTAAGTCTTTTATTTACACTAAATAGTTGATTATGAGAAACAACGCAGACAAAAGATCTCGATACAGTGATGAAGAATTAGCGGAGTTTGAAGAAATTATCGACAAGAAGCTCAAGGTGTCTAAGGAGCAATTAGATTTTTATTTAACTCAACTTTCGCAGTCTACGGACACTGTAGATAACAAAGCCAGAGGAATAGACGATGCAACTGGAAATGCGGAGAGTGAACAAAATTCTATTATGGCTGCTCGTCTACAAAAGCACGTTAAGCATTTAGAAAATGCTAAGATCAGAATTCAAAACAAAATATATGGCGTTTGCCGAGAAACTGGCGAGTTGATTTCAAAAGAGCGTTTGCGCGCAGTGCCACATGCTACTTTGAGTATCAAGGCTAAGCAAAAATAATAATACAATCCTGCAAAAGTAAAAGACCTGTCGAGGCAAATGTTCCGACAGGTCTTTTCTGAATCTAGGTAGCACAAGTTGCTTTTTTCTTCAGGTTGATGAATTTTCAATGTTCATTCCCTATTTTCGCCAAAATAATAAAACACATTCCCCTTGAGTCGATCTATAAAAGTTGCCCTGATTGTCATCCTTGTTTTGGTTTTGGATCAAAGTCTTAAGATTTGGGTGAAAACCAATATGGCTTATGGCGATGAGATTCCATTGCTAGGCTTAGATTGGGCCATGCTCCATTTTGTAGAAAACCCAGGAATGGCTTTCGGTCTTAAGATCGGAGGGGACTATGGTAAACTCGCACTGAGTTTATTTCGGATTTTGGCCGTTATTTTTCTCTTCTATTTTATTTACAAATTGATTCAATCGAAAGTCTCTTTCGGACTGCTGGCTAGCTTTGCGTTAATCTTAGCAGGAGCTTTAGGGAATATAATCGATAGTGCATTATATGGTTTGATCTTCTCCGCTTCACCCTATCATGGAGATGAGGTAGCTACGTTATTTCCAGAAGCAGGGGGCTATGCTGGCTTTCTACATGGCAAGGTGGTAGACATGTTATATTTCCCTGTGGTAGAAGGTTTCTTTCCAGAATGGTTTCCGTTTTGGGGAGGAGATTACTTTTTGTTCTTTCGGCCTGTTTTCAACCTTGCAGATACAGCTATAACTATAGGCGTCATTAGTATATTGTTATTTTATAGAAGCTTCTTTGGAAGTGATTTTTCAGAAGAAGAAAGACCCGTAGACAGTATGGCGGGGCCATCGGGCGAAGAACCTGAAACTACTACTACGTCAGAAGAGTTGACAGATAACAATAATACGACATCTTCCCCTTCTGTATCTTCAACTCCAACAGAAGATAAGCCCTAGTTTCATGATTGGCGGCACGACCTTTGTCTAAGTATAATCACTAACAATAATACGTTTTTTTCCCAATGGGAATATAAGTTCCTGTTAGTCAATGGCAAACGTGTCATTTTCAGTAAATTGATAACTTTTAAATTATTTAAAAATAAATCAACAAAGGGCTTGACCGGTAACTGAAAAAAAACATATATTTGCCCTTCGTTAGGGTCGCGTGGCCGAGTGGCTAGGCAGTGGTCTGCAAAACCATCTACAGCGGTTCGAATCCGCTCGCGACCTCAAAAAGAAAAAAGCCTTTTAGCAATTTTGCTAAAGGGCTTTTTCTTCGAATATTGGGTGATATAAATCCTAACGCAGCGTAAACTCCGTTCTTCCAACCAATCCCCAGTCTGCATAGATGAATACAAAGTAACTACCCTTCTTCAAGGTTCTTCGCTTGGGCTCCACTTTAAATGCCAAGCGTACTTTGTCATACAAAGTTGCTCTAATCGACTGCTGAGCGATAATGGGTTCTATTTTACCTGTGACCTCAGAAGTTATTTTCTTTGTTACCGGATTGTCCACTTGCACCAAATTTCCTTTTGCATCTTTAATCACGACATAGAGGTCCGTTTCTCCTTCCTTGCTTTTCGCTAGGTGACTCAAATTAAAGCTAACAACAATCTCTCTCGCTCTTCTGAAACTACCAGTAGGCTTTTTACCTTTTTTGAAAATATCAACGCGAGTGTTTGTCGCCACAGTAGCGGTTACATCTAGATTGTCATTTTCTCTTTCCAGTAAATTGTTTCTGTTTCTAGCCTCTTCCAGACGATCCATGAGTTCCTGATTGCGTGCTTCGATGTTGCTAATTCTATGCTCAAGGAGTGATCCGTCGGCAATACCGCCTTCAGCCTGCTCTGCTTTCAGTCTATCGACCATTGCAGTAAGCTCTGTTTTAGCTGCTCTGAGTTTTTTTATTTCGCCTCTCATCCAACCAATGTCCTTCTTGTATTTCTTTTGTAATTTTTTTAGCTCTGCCTTATTCGATGTCAAAGCCTTGTTAGCTGCTTCCAGGTCTCGCTTTTGATTTTCATTGACGGTAGCCAACTCTTCGAATTCTTCTTCTAATGTTTTTACATCAGCAAGTAGTTCTTCTCTCGTTTCTTCGAGGTCAGACACTTCTGTTGTTAAATTCTTGTTCTCTTTTTCTAGTTTGTTATTTTGCTGATAGGAATAGATTCCAAATGTAGTTGCCAGAAGAAAGAAGGCAGAGAGAAAGAGTATAGTAGATATTGAGGTTTTATTTGCCATGGTTATTTTTTAATGATTAGTATAGTCGTTAGTAAAAGTAAAGTTAGTAAGTCCTTTAGAGAAAGGAGATTTTATGTTTAGTTTTTTGAACGGGCCGGTTGTCTAATTGATTCAGTTTTATAAACTAAAAAACAGAAAGCCGACCAAAGCCAACTTTCCGTTTTTATCAATTATAAAGTGTTCTATGCAACAACGAAAAATTAACTCCAGAATCTGCCTTGAAAAGTACTGACCGTAACGACTGAAGGGAGAGCAGGTTAGGACTTTTCAAGGAGCATAAAGATTCTGAAATTATTTTTTGTTTAATACTATAGTGTTTATCGCTGAAGGATCATTCGTTTAGTTTCTAAAAATCCTGGGGTTGTCATTCTGTAATATAAAACACCGGAGGATAAGCCTTCGTGATCAATGCTGAGATTATTATACCCCTTTGGGAAAGTTTGCTCTATGCGCTTCACCTCATAACCAGACGCATCAATAAATTCAAAAATCACAAAACTCTCTTTCGGTAATTCAAAACCAATTATGGTTTCTTCATAGAAAGGGTTTGGGTAATTTTGATACAAACGGAAAACCCCATCAGTGATTTTACTATCATCGAACCGCAGTCCCACGTTCCAAAGATCACCTTCATTATCATAAGCTTCTGATTTTGTATATCGTTGACTAATATTAATAGCATCACTTAGAAGTACACTTTTTTTAGCTGTAAAACCAATGTAGAATAATGCAGTTCCTTTCTCTACACTAACAGGCTGGTGACTTGTCCAGCTAGTAGTTATAAAACCTTCGTTTAATAAACGCAATCCAAAATTCCCCATTGACAATTTAGGAAGATCTCCCGGGTTTAAATCAATAAAGGTTAATAGCTCTTCATCAAAAAACAGACTAAACTGATAGCCCTGCATCTGGTCAAAATTTTCAGCGGTAAAAGGAACCATGTAGGTTTGTCCTGCGTGTAATTTTATATCCTCTATTCCAAGTGCCAACACATCCTTCATCGTTCTCGGTTCACTTCCTAACAATGAGTTTACAACTGCGCTTTGGTTGACATCTCCAGCTTTTATAGCGACAAAATCCTGTTGCAATTCTTCTGTTAAACCATTTATGAAAATTTCTTCTGGAAATACAGATGTAAAAGGATTATTAGAATCTGTGAAAACATAATCAGCTGGTACGAATCGCCAGGATTCATTATTATGAAATTCAGTACTAGTGTGCAAAATCAACTTACGTAATTCTACCATATCCAGAGTGGAAATACTACCTGAATTATTTACGTCTGCGGCAATCATACTGTAAGGGGAGTCTAAGGATTCCATCCCTAAAATATGTTTCGCTATGAGTACTAAGTCGTAACTGGTAATTCCATTTAAAGGATCTTCATTAAGTTTTGGCGTAACCGTGTAATTATTGTTATAAGGTAAATTAGAAAAACTATAGTAACCAGAGGAGTCAGTATTACTTAAGCTATTTACGAGTCCTTCTAGCTTTACCGTGGCGCCTTCAACCATCTCTATATCTTCTGTGAAGAGGTGTCCACTGGTTTCTACCAATTGTGGAGGAATGTTGCAGAAGTTAGGAGAAGGCAGAGTCAACGTAATATCATTCCCACAAGTACTGCTATTTCCAAAAGCATCATCAAACTGAACAGTAACCATAATCTCAAAATCATTTGGTGCAGCAGCAATATAGTCACCGCAATCAAAAGTAAGATTATCTACCAATGTTCCATCTGACAATAAGAACCGAACATCTTCTAACTCACATTCGATAATGGTAGAAGACATATCCTCAGGCTCTACGGTAACTGTTCCAGTGACTGGGTCTAGCATAACTGATATCTGTTGACAGAATTGGGTAGGTGCTATTTCATCAAACACTTCGATTTTTCTGGTACAAGTAGTCAAATTACCACAAGCATCAGTAGCCGTATATGTAATCAAGTGAACCCCTATTGGATATTCAAATGTAAAGTCTGAGTTATTAGGTAAATTTATTTCACTAGAATCAATTGTTGTATCTGAGAATAAATCCAGTGTAAAATCAAACACAATAAATGGGTCGCTACTGCAATTATCAGTCGCCGAAAAAGATACGGTAGCAGGTAGAGAACAGGTCAATTCAAAATCAGGAAACATAGGTGGTACATCTATAATCAATCCTATCGAATCGTTTTCACAACCCATTATTACTGGTCCTTCCGTATCACTGAATGTAATGGTTTGAGTAGCCTGTGAAGTATTTCCACAAACATCTGTAGCTGTCCAGGTTCGTATTTTTGTACCTGTACAATCATCTCCTGTTTCACTATCAATGGGAGTTAGTATTTGTGGTACTGTACAATTGTCTGTCGCTGATGGAATTCCAAATTGAACATCAGTTAGGCAGGCAACTGTTTCATCAGTAGGTACGAATGTAAATGTCGGATCGGTTGTATCATTGTAAGAAATGGTTTGGCTGGCGGTTGAGGTGTTGCCGCATTCATCTGATATGGTCCATACTCGAGTACGACTTCCAGAACATGTATCTCCTATAGCGGAATCAGCAACATTTGTTATATCTGTCGAAGTGCAAGCATCGTCAAAAGTTGGATTTCCAAAGATTGCATTGCTTACACAAGGGACTGTCATGTCTGCAGGGATACTTGTAAAAACAGGTGGTACATTATCATTATAGAAAATGGTCTGACTAGCAGTGGCACTATTACCACAATCATCAGAAGCAATCCAAGTTCGAGTTAATGACCCAATGCAAGTGTTCAGCGTATCACTGTCTAAACTATCTAACACTACTTCTACACAGTCGTCGATGACAGTTGGAGTACCAAAAGCGACTTCAGAAATACAGGACACATTTTCATCAGCGGGTACGAATGTGAAAGTCGGTGCATTATTATCGCTGTAGGAGATGGTTTGACTGGCTGTTGCGCTATTTCCGCATTGATCAGAAGCAATCCAAGTTCGAGTTAATGACCCAATGCAAGTGTTCAGCGTATCACTGTCTAAACTATCTAACAATACTTCTACGCAATCGTCGATGAAAGTTGGAGTACCAAAGACGACGTCAGAAATACAGGATACATCTTCATCAGAGGGAACAAAAGTGAAAGTTGGATCAATCGTATCAATAAAATTTATCTGCTGACTAATCGTATCCATATTTCCACACTCGTCCGAAGCAATCCAAATTCTAGTAGCACTACCATTACAATTATCTCCAATAGAAATATTCTCAATTTCGACAGTGACCATCGAACAATCATCATTCGCTATAGGCATTCCAAAAACAGGATCTGCTCCACAATCAATGGTTTCATCCGATGGAATATTGGTGAAATATGGAGGTACATCATCAACGACTGTAATGGTTTGAGAAGTAGTTGCAGTTAAGCCGCCACACTCATCTGTGGCCGTCCAGGTCCTAATCCGGATAGTTGTGCAAGCGGTCAGAGGAGAGATATCATCTGAGCTTGTAAGTACAGTTCCACAAGGATTAAGCGCATCAGGGTCTGGTCCAAATATAGGTGTCTCATCACAAGAGATAGTTTTGTCTGGAGGGACATTACCAAAGCTAGCAGGATGATCATTTTCTATGGTGAAGTTTGCAGTAATACTTGTACTGTTTCCACACTCATCAGTTGCTGTAAATGTAACGGTTGTAATTGCTTTACCGTCGTCATCACAGCTTGTATTGAGCATTGGATTTGCCGGATCTGTTCCTATGGTAACATTGTCTGAGCAATCATCCGTTGCTTGCAAACCATCTTTGACATAGTCCAGCCAATGGTTGAACCAAAACTCCTCATCTGCTCCACATTCTATTTTATTGCAAACGGCTGGAGGAATTTCTGTAATAACAGGAGGGGTATTATCGAGGACTGTTATAGTCGTAAAGCAGGTACTTGTTCGTCCGCAAGCATCTGTTACAGTGAAGGTGACTACCTGTGTTTCTTCACAATTTACATCAGGGAACGCTGTGTAATCATTTGTAATATCTAGATCAACTTGGCAGGAGGCATTCGCTTCAGCAATTCCAAGATGGGTGGCTATGTAATCATCATTATTTGAGTCACCACAAGTTAGGATCAGGTTGAAAGGAGGGCAGCTTATTTCAGGACCATCATTGCCAATAAGAAATTCGCGATCCAATGAATCTGCTCCACCACAGCCATCAGTTACGATGTAGGTATAGGTATAGATTGCGCCATCACAATTAGGTGTACCGGTGATGACTGGACCTTCTAGCGTTACTACGGCTCCCAAATCGCAATCTAAATCATACTCAAGATCTGATATGTCAGGATGAAACATGTCTGCGCAATATTTAGCACATGGAACAAAGATACTTGTTATGACTGGTGGATTTATGGTTTGCCCAACGTGATTTGATTTGTCTACACTAAGCGTATTTGAACTGAGATCATCGTTAGCCATAACATAAGTTGTCAGTAAGGCAACTTGTAAAAGTATTGTTATAAAAATGTTGAAATGTTTCATTACAGTCTTTTTTTAATTATTTAGCTTCTAATAAATAGGGATTCTTAGCTTTGGCAATACAATCTCAGCCTTACTGACGAGATTCATCGGAAAGATCATTTTGTGCAGGAGCTTGTATGCTTCACATCAATACAGAATTAATACTTTGCGTATTAGGGTAAGTTTTACAGAGGGCATTTTGCTGCCTTCAGAAGTGGTTAAATGGTAAGAGCTTTTGGTGGCTTTTGGATTTGGATTGTTCTGAGATTATAAGTACTTCTTGATACGGTTAATTTATTCCTTGATACTAGATTCATCTTTATTACATATATAAATATTCAGCATAAAACTAACAAAAAGCAACTTTTACGTATATTATTTTTTATTAATATGTTTTACTTGTTGATTTACTGTTGAATTCAGAGGACATACGAATATTCACTTTTTTAGCTTCCTTTGCCTATGCAAATTTCAACTTTTAGTTCTCAACTTTGTTGTTTTCAAAAAATAAGTAATGGCACTAAAATTCAAAGCATTTGGTTCTGGTGATCCAATCATTATACTTCACGGTCTTTTTGGAACGCTGGACAACTGGCAAACTATGGCCAAAAGATTAGCTAATGATTTTACTGTTTTTATAATCGATCAACGTAATCACGGCAAATCTCCACATACGGATAATATTAGCTACCCCTTGATGTCTGAAGATCTCCGATTGTTTATGGAAGATCATTGGATGTATGATGCGCATATTATTGGTCATTCAATGGGGGGGAAGACGGCTATGCAATTTGCGCTTGATAACCCAGATATGGTTAATAAATTAATTGTAGTAGATATAGCACCGAAAGCTTATGTTGGGAATCATGAGTCTATCTTTGATGCTTTGTTTGCAGTCCCTTTAGAGACACTGGAAAGCAGAGGAGCAGCTACGGATATTCTTACTAGCAAATTGGGAGAAGACCCTGGAACTATACAGTTTCTATTAAAAAACTTAACCCGTGAAAAAGAAGGAGGCTACAACTGGAAGATGAATCTGCCTGTGCTACATAAAGATTATAAGAACATTTTGGCAACAGTAAAAGGAGCAGAAGCCTTCGAGAAAGACACCTTATTCATCAAAGGTGGAAAGTCCGATTATATTTCGTCAAGTGATATGACTATGATTCAAGAACTTTTCTCAAATGCTAAACTCCAAGAGGTTCCAGAGGCGGGGCATTGGATACATGCGGAAGCTCCCGATGCATTATATAAACTCTTGATTGACTTTCTAAAAAACTAATAATCTTGGTTTGGCATTGTTTTTATCTTTATGGAGTAGCGATATAGATTTACTATATTTTTCTCCCCTCCGACATCAGTCGGAATCACGACAACTCCCCGTTATGTGGTTATCTGGTAAATCAACGCTGTACTCCCTCAAAGAATCCTCCCGTTATTGAAACAAGCTCCGGCCTTTTACAGTTTTTATCTATATAAAAGCTTCTCTGACATATTCCGTAGATTTACACCATGGATTATGGAACGTGAGAAAGATCCTGATAAAACTTAAAAACCGGTGTAACTTTAAGCCAAAGTCTTTTTGAGTAAAACTTAAATAGCTGGAAACGCAATAAATTAGGTCCTTTTGAGGCTACTTTACTGTAAACGTTTCTCTGCTCTGTAAAAACACCTTTTATTATGAAGATTATTACCCGCTTTTCGAAGCTAACTGTTGTGATGCTTATTGCATATTTGGGGATTGCCGCCGTTAGTTCTGACCACGGAAAGTATTTCGAAATTTCCAAGAACATCGAAATTTTCACCAATCTGTATAAGGAAATCAACACCTATTATGTAGATGATATTGACCCGGCAAAGCTAATGCGTACCGGAGTAGATGCGATGTTGGAATCACTGGATCCATACACTAACTTTATTTCTGAATCTGAGATTGAAGGTTTCCGATACATTACGGATGGAAAATACAACGGTATAGGCGCACTCATTCATCGAAAGGATGATATGATTGTGATAACAGAGCCTTACGAAAACTGCCCTGCGCACAAGGCTGGTCTAAAAGCAGGAGACATCGTTTTAGAAATTGATGGAAAAAATGCAGTTGGAAAAACAACTGATGATGTGAGCGATATCTTAAAAGGTTTCCCGGGAACGGAAATAGAACTAAAGATAAAGCGACCAGGCGTTTCTGATAATATGTCAATCACCATGACTCGTGATGAGGTGATTGTTCCAAACGTACCACACTCTTCTTTCGTAACAGATGACATTGGATATATTTCACTTACCACTTTTACGAGAGATGCAGGTAAGAATGTTGCTGAAGCTTTGAAAAAATTAAAAGCAGAGAACCCAGCATTGAAGGGAGTAATCTTTGACCTTAGAGGAAATGGTGGAGGTCTACTTACAGAGGCAGTAAATGTTTCTAATGTTTTTATTCCTAAAGGAGAATTAGTAGTAACGACCAAAGGAAAAGTAATAGACTGGGATCGTAGTTTTAAAACATTAAACAAACCAGTAGATGAAGAAATTCCATTAGTGGTTTTGATTAATAAAGGATCTGCCTCGGCTTCTGAAATTGTCTCTGGTGTTATCCAGGATTTGGACAGAGGGGTACTAATAGGTCAACGGTCTTATGGTAAAGGTCTAGTGCAAAATACCAGAGATGTAGGTTATAACTCAAAAGTAAAAATGACCACTGCTAAGTATTATATCCCAAGTGGACGTTGCATACAAGGTGTTAGCTACAGTGATGGTACACCAATTGACATTCCAGATGCAGAACGTACGGCTTTCAAAACCAGAAACGGAAGAACGGTACTTGATGGCGGAGGTGTAAAATCTGATGTGCCTTTAGATGAATTAGCGGGTGAAGGAATCATGAGAAGTCTTTTCGAAAAACATTTGATCTTTGATTTTGTGACGGAGTATTGTGTTGGAAAAGAAACAATACCTGCTGTAGAAAATTTTGAATTCAAAGATTTTGATCAGTTCGTTACTTTCCTAAAAGGAAAAGATTATCACTATGAAACAGAAACGGAAAAGCTGCTGAAGAACCTAGAGAAAAAAGCGGATCAGGAAAAGCTGCTAAGTTCAGTGCAGGGTGATATTACAACGCTACAAAATAAAATCCAACAAGAGAAGAAAAATGAATTGCAAAAGAACAAAGAAAGAATTACTGATTTTATTGAGAAAGAAATCGCTAGTCGATATTACTATCAGAAGGGAAAGATCATGATGAGTTTGAAGAATGATATTGAAATAGAAGAAGCAGTAAAAGTGCTAAGTGATAATAATCGCTATCAAGAAATTCTAGGTAAGAAATAATTTGTGATACTCTTGTTATAAGAATGGTCACTTCGAATAACTTCGAAGTGACCATTCTTAGTTTTAGGAGATTCTCATTAAGTCTTTTTTAATCTCCGAGTAATTAGTGGGTAGCTCAAAACCGCAAATATAATAACAGCTCCACCGATGTAGAAGGATGTATCCAATTCCTTGTTTTCTTGAAGAATCAACCAGGCCAGAATAATACCATAAACAGGTTCTAGATTTATCGTAAGCGCGGAAGCAAATGCAGAAATATATTTTAGCGCACGCAATGAAAGCACATAGGCTAGAGTCGTACATAACAAAGCTAAGATCAATAAATAGCCTACGTCCGAACTTGATGGCCAAAAAAGAATCTGTTCTTCAAAAGTGATATAAAAGGGAAGTAACAAAGACAAAAATAACCAGCCACTCCCCAGCTCTACGAAAGTGATTTCCAAAGGTCCTGTTTCATATTTATTGATCAATATTTTATTCCAGATAGAAAATACAGCTGCGAGTAAAGCGGACAAAAGGCCAATCCATATTCCCATCTTCATTGACAAATCTGTCGTACTAACAATAAGGGCCATTGCTGGAATAATAATGAGTCCAAGTCCTAGCTCATGCCATTCAAATTTTTTATCTCTTATCATTATCGGCTCCAGTATCGATGCAAAGAAGGACGTAGTAGACATACAAACTAGGCAGATGGAAGCATTGGAAAACTTCACCGCTCCAAAAAAACAAGTCCAGTGCAAAGCCACAATAGCTCCAATGGCCATATACTGCAGGAGGAGTCGCGTTGGAATCATTCGCAATCGCTTTCCAAACTTTATCAGGAACATTAAGCTAACACTAGTAATCAACATCCTCCACCAGACTAGCACTAGGGCTGAAAGGCTGATCAAATCTCCAAGTATGGCGGTAAAACCAAAAAGTAGAACAGCAATATGTAATTCCAGGTAGGCTTTTTTAACCTTGTCCATTTTCATCAATTTAAAACTAAAATTCACGCAAGGTAATGATATTTCCTACTTTTACTATTTGAAAAAAAACAACTATAAAAACATGAAACCTGTAGAAAAAGATATAAAAGCACTACTAGACTTAGAGCGTATTGATACGAATATTTTTCGTGGACAAAGCCAGGACATAGGGACAAAGCAAGTCTTTGGTGGACAAGTTTTAGGACAAGCCATTGCTGCTGCTCAAATGACTATCTCTGATCGCTCAGCACATTCTGCACATGCGTATTTTCTCCGAAAGGGAGATTTCAATGCACCTATTATTTACGAGGTGGATCACAGTAGGGATGGCAGAAGTTTTTCTACCAGAAGAGTAGTCGCCATTCAGCATGGTCGTCCGATTTTTATTACTTCTGCTTCTTTTCAGATAAAAGAAGAAGGATTAGAATTTTATAATCCGGTAGAATTGCCAGACTTAGAATCAGCTTTTAAAATTCCAATGCCTGAAGGGAACGGCTCATCGAAATATAGAATAGCTCAATATTTTGACGCCCGTATTATTGATCCACAAAACTCAGCGAATAAAAACCAATATCAGATTTGGTTGCGCCTCAGAGAGGAGCTACCAGATCATGGAGATTTACATCGGAGCATATTAGCCTATGTTTCAGACTTCGGGCTACTAATCTCAACACTAATGCCTCATGGAATAAATCTAGGAACTTTGCATAAAGTAAAAGACTTTATCCTTGCCTCAATCGATCATGCTATTTGGTTTCATAGACCTTTCAAGGTAGACGAGTGGTTTTTCTATGAATGTTCTCCGGTATCTACATCAAGTTCTCGAGGCATGGCAAGAGGTTCGTTTTATAATCAAGCGGGTGTATTAATCGCAAGCACAACTCAAGAAGGTTTGATTCGGAAAATTTAATTTGTTGTTATAGTTATCTCAAGAATACTAGTTCTAGCATAGCTCTATGTGTGTTTTTTACACAAAGTTGGCCGGGTATGCAGAATCAATGATAAGGAAGCTTATATTTACCAACGACAGTGTAATTCTTTTGGTTTTAAGTCCTTTAAAATGAGATACTTCCTTTCCCCGTCAGTCTTATTCTTTTCTTGCTTTATCATAATAGTTTCATTTCCGTTAAGCGGATTTGGGCAATACTCTGTTACAATTTGTCAGGATAATACAACTGCTCTTATTGGTACTGATCGAAATGACTTTGTACATAATCCAGCTAATGGCATAATACCCAGTGAAGGTTATTTACACAATTTTGATCCTCCTACTTTCCCTTGCGGTATCGTCAATCCAGTACTCACTTCTTTGGATATTAATATTGATATTGTTTCTATTACAGGTTCTGGAATGTGCACTAACTTTCCTGTATTTGGAAATGTATTATTGAATTGCCCTCTTACTACTACCTCAATTTGTCCGATCGTTCAGGATGTGCTGACCTCTGGATGTAATTTTGGCTCTGGAGCAACCTCCGCGGGAATGTATTCTTTAGATGTACTTACTTGTGGCGTTTCAAATAATGCTTCCAATATTATTGGTGTAGACATTATACCTGCTATGGACGGTAGCTCAGGGTGCCCCCAAATTGGGACAGCGATTACGGATGGTGTTGTTTCCGTCACCTATGAAATCTGTATTGATTTTACTTACAACCAAGACGTACCTCCTGATTGTGCGAATACGATAATTCTTCCATGTGATGATAATGACCCTTGCACTACTAATGATTTTTCAATAGTAGATGATTGTGATAATACAATCATTTGTACACCTTGCATTGGAACGCCTACACCTTGTGGTGCAGATGATAGCTGTGAGAGCATAGTCCCTTGTGATGATGGCAATCCATGCACAGAAAATGATGTAGAAACTATTTTACTTTCTGATGGTACAGTTTGCCAACCTTGTGCAGGAAATATCATTGATTGTAACAATGGTTCTACATTAATGGAATCCTGTGATGACGGCGATGCTTGTACGATTAATGATATGCAAGTTGTACTAGCTTGTGACGGTTCGATTTGTGAACCCTGTACAGGCACTCCAACTGATTGTGCTGATGGAGAAACTTCTACAGTACCCTGCGATGATGGTAATGCCTTTACAGAAAATGATCTAGAAGTTATTCTCACTTGTGATGGCTCTGTGTGTGTGCCTTGTACGGGAGATCAAGTAGCACCTAATTGCGATCTCGGGCCTTTCACAACTTTGCCTTGTGATGATGAAGATCCTTGTACTGTTAATGATATTGAAATTGTTCTATCCTTTGACAATACAGTTTGTGAGCCTTGTGCAGGGCAATTGATTCAAGCAGATGATGATGCTTATGAATTAAATTCTACAGATATCCTTACCGCAGATGTTTCAGAAAATGATGATCCTGAGAATTCGACAGAAGTAAGTTATTCTATTTTACAGAATACAGAGTGGGGAGTATTGGAACTAACAGAAGAAGGTCTCTTCACTTATCAGATCATAACGCCAGTTAGTGAAACAGATGCTTTTACCTACGAAGTTTGTATTACTAACTGTCCAGATCTTTGCGTGGAGGCAGATGTTGAAATTGCAGTTACCTTTTTAGATTTATTTATTCCGGATGCAATTACTCCAAACGGTGATAACCTAAATGACTTCTGGGTGATTCCTGGGATACTGAACTTCCCACAAAGTAGAATTACTGTTGTCAACAGATGGGGGGATATCGTTTTTGAATCCATCGGTTACCAGAATGGTTGGAATGGCACAGCTAAGGATGGTAAAGGACTTCCTGAAGGAACATATTATTACCAATTGTCCTTGAGCCTTACAGATGAACGACACTATAAAGGAACACTCACAATTGTACGATAAGCGAACGATTTAGAGATCGTAGTATATCATCACTAGTGTTGATCTTAATAAACCCTTCGGCGAAGTACTTGATGACGACTACTTAAATGTTTTACTAAATGTATGCATTTAGTCTTTTAGGGCTATTATTATCTACCCTCTATGTGTCATTTTAACACAAAGTTGCTCTAAAATGCAGAATCAACCCTGAGGAAAGTTATATTTACAAGTAAGATTGTAAACTTTCTTGCTTTATCAAATTACTCAATATGAATTCCTACCTCTGCAAATCAGGCCGCATTATGTCCATTCTGCTTCTCCTGCTCTTTGTTCCGTTAATTGGTTTTGGCCAATATTCTGTTACGGTCTGCCAAGATAATTCTGTTGCACTTATAGGTCCCGATAGAAATGATTTTGTACACAACAATGGTATTACACCCAGTGAAGGTTACTTGCACAACTTTGAGCCTCCCATGCTTCCTTGTGGAATCAACAACCCTTCACTCACATCATTAGACATCAATATTGATTTGATGAACATTACAGGTTCAGGTGGCTGCAATGGCTTTCCTATATTTGGAAACGTGCTCTTAAACTGTCCATTGACCACCAGTTCTATTTGTCCAATCGTTCAGGATGTGCTTACACCTGGTTGCGGTAATTTTGGTGCAGGATCGAATACACCAGGTATGTACTCTCTTGATGTAATACCATGCGGAGTGTCAAATAACCCTTCAAATACAATTGGCGTTGACATCATTCCAGCTATGGATGGTAATGCAGGGTGTCCACAAACTAGTACCGCAGTTACTGATGGTGTCGTTTCGGTTACTTACGAAATCTGTATTGAATTCATTTACAACCAATCAGCTCCTCCGCCATGTGATGTTACAATGATGCTACCATGTGACGACAATGATCCTTGTACCGAAAACGATATGTCGATTGTTGATGACTGTGATAATAGTATTATTTGTACTCCCTGTGCTGGTACTCCAATTCCATCGTGTACATCAACGACAACACTACCCTGTGATGATAATAATCCATGTACAGAGAATGACGAGCGTGTAGTAGAAGCTTGTGACAATAATATAGAATGTGTTCCTTGTGCTGGTACTCCAATTCCATCGTGTACATCAACGACAATACAGCCCTGTGATGATAATAATCCATGTACAGAGAATGATGAGCGTGTAGTGGAAGCTTGTGACAATAATATAGAATGTATTCCCTGTGCCGGTACTCCAATTCCATCGTGTACATCAACGACGACACTACCCTGTAATGACAATAATCCATGTACAGAGAATGACGAGCGTGTAGTAGAAGCTTGTGATAATAACATAGAATGTGTTCCATGTGCTGGAACGCCAATTCCTTTTTGTACTTCTACCACAATACTGCCCTGTAACGATAATAACCCTTGTACAGAAAACGATCAAATAATTGTAGAAGCTTGTGATAATAGCATTGTATGTGTTCCCTGCGCTGGTACTCCTTTAATCGCTTGTACTAATACTGTTTCGCTACCTTGCGATGATGGAGATATTTGTACTGAAAATGATGTACAAATCGTAGATGTTTGTGATAACTCTATAGTGTGCGTTCCTTGTGAAGGCGTTCCAGTATCTGTTTGTGATTTGACGTTGACATTACCATGTGACGATCAAGATCCCTGTACAGAAAATGATATAGAAACGGTAGATGCTTGTGATAATTCCTTAGTATGTATTCCTTGTTCCGGGACTCCAGTGCCAGTTTGTAACAGTACAATTACATTGCCTTGTGATGATGGAGATGACTGTACAGAAAATGATATAGAATTCGTAGATGCCTGCGACAACAATGTAGTTTGTGTCCCTTGTGCAGGTACAGCAGTGCCTGTTTGTAATACTACTGTTACACTACCTTGCGATGACAATGACCCATGTACAATCGACGATATGGAAATGGTAGATGCTTGTGATAATACGGTGGTATGTGTCCCTTGCGCGGGTACGGCTGCTCCTTGTGGTTTAGACGGGAGTTGTGAAGCTACATTGCCTTGTGACGATGGGGATGACTGTACTCAAAATGACGTTGAAGTAGTTCTACTTTCGGATGGAACAATCTGCCAGCCTTGTGCAGGTGAAGTAATAGATTGTACTAATGGCACCACTTCTGTAGTCGCTTGCGATGATGGCTTGGCTTGTACCATAAACGATATTCAAACGATTCTGGATTGCGATGGCTCTATTTGTGTTCCATGTATGGGTACCGAAACAGATTGTAACAATGGTACTACATCTATAGTAACTTGTGATGATGGTGATCCGAATACAATAAACGATATGCAAACTATCCTCGATTGTGACGGATCTATTTGTGTTCCTTGTATGGGAGACCCCGTAGATTGTAATACAGGAACCACCTCTGTTGTGCCTTGCGATGATGGAATCGTATGTACCGTCAATGATGTGCAAACGGTACTCGATAGTGATGGAACCATTTGCATTCCTTGTGCAGGTACACCCGCCCCTTGTGGAACGGATGATAGTTGCGAAAGCATCCTTCCTTGTGATGATGGAGATGATTGTACGCAAAACGATACGGAAGTAGTTCTCCTTTCTGATGGAACAGTTTGCGAACCTTGCGCAGGTGAAGTTATTGATTGTAGCAACGGGGCTACCTCTGTAGTTTCCTGTGATGATGGAATCGCTTGTACCATCAATGATGTGCAGACCATTCTAGATTGTGACGGTTCCATTTGTGTTCCATGTATGGGTACAGAAATAGATTGTAACAATGGTTCTACATCTGTAGTGAATTGCGATGATGGAGATTCTAATACTACTGATGATGTACAGACGATCTTAGATTGTGATGGCTCTATATGTATCCCTTGTGCAGGTACACCTGTAGATTGTGATTCTGGAAGTACCTCTGTAGTTGCTTGTGATGATGGAATTGTTTGTACAGTAAATGATGTACAAACAATATTGGATAGCGATGGAACGGTTTGCGTTCCTTGTGCAGGAACGCCGGCTCCTTGTGGAACAGATGACAGCTGCGAAACAACACAACCCTGTGACGATGGCGATGATTGTACTCAGAATGATACAGAAGTAGTTCTCCTTTCTGATGGAACCGTTTGTCAACCTTGTGGAGGAGAAGTTATTGATTGTACCAATGGCTCAACTTCAGTGGTTCCTTGTGATGACGGGATTGCTTGTACCATAAACGATGTTCAAACGATACTAGACTGTGACGGCTCTATTTGTGTTCCTTGTATGGGAACTTCGATTGATTGTAACAATGGTTCTACATCTGTAGTGAATTGCGATGATGGAGATCCAAATACCATAAACGATATGCAAACCATTTTGGATTGCGATGGCTCTATTTGTATTCCATGTATGGGAACTCCTGGAGATTGTGATTCAGGTACGACCTCTGTTGTTTCTTGTGACGACGGCATTGCTTGTACCATTGATGATGTGCAAACTATTTTAGATAGCGATGGAACGGTTTGCGTTCCTTGTGCCGGAACACCAGCTCCTTGTGGAACTGATGCTAGTTGTGAAACTACTCTTCCATGTGATGATGGGGATGACTGTACTCAAAATGATATTGAAGTGGTACTGCTTTCTGATGGAACTATCTGCCAACCTTGTGCAGGAGAAGTTATTGATTGTAATAATGGTTCTACTTCGATTGTAACTTGCAACGACGGACAAGCTTGTACCATAAATGATGTACAAACTATTTTAGATTGTGATGGCTCCATCTGTGTGCCTTGCATGGGGATTCAAACAGATTGTAACAATGGTACTACATCTATAGTAGCTTGTGATGATGGTGATCCGAATACTATTGATGATGTTCAAACGATACTTGATTGTGATGGCTCCATTTGCATTCCTTGCATGGGAACTCCAGCAGGTTGTGATACGGGAACCACTTCTGTAGTTCCTTGTGATGATGGTCTTGTCTGTACGATAAATGATGTACAAACTATTTTAGATAGTGATGGAACCATCTGTGTACCATGTACTGGAATCCCTGCTCTCTGTGGAACCGATGCTAGTTGTGAAATCAGCCAGCCATGTGATGATGGCGATGATTGTACACAAAACGATATGGAAGTTGTACTCCTTTCTGATGGTACGATTTGTCAACCTTGCTTGGGAGAGGTGATTGACTGTAACAATGGTACTACATCTATTGTCACTTGTGATGATGGTGATCCAAATACAATTGACGATGTGCAAACCATCCTTGATTGTGACGGCTCTATTTGTGTTCCATGTATGGGAACTCCGGCAGGTTGTGACACGGGTTCTACCTCAGTAGTGCCTTGCGATGATAATAATCCATGTACGATAAATGATGTGCAAACGATTCTTGATAGCGATGGTACTATTTGCGAACCTTGTGCAGGTACCCCAACAGATTGTAACAATGGTACTACATCTATTGTCCCTTGCGATGATGGTGACCCAAATACAACGAATGATATACAAACCATTCTAGATTGCGATGGATCCATCTGTATTCCTTGTATGGGAACTCCAGGAGATTGTGATACTGGTTCTACCTCCGTGGTTCCTTGCGAAGACAGCAACCCTTGTACAATAAACGATGTGCAAACGATCCTTGATAGTGATGGAACGATTTGCATACCCTGTGCCGGAACACCAACGGATTGTAACAATGGTACTACATCTGAAGTAGTTTGTGATGATGGAGATCCAAATACGATAAATGATGTACAAACTATTCTGAATTGTGATGGCTCTATTTGTGTTCCATGTATGGGAACACCAGCGGGCTGCGATACGGGTTCTACCTCTGTGGTTCCTTGCGATGATGGCATCGTCTGTACGATAAATGATGTAGAAACAATTTTAGATAGCGACGGAACTGTTTGTGTTCCTTGTGCTGGAACGCCAGCGCCTTGTGGAACGGACAATAGTTGTGAAACGACATTACCATGTGATGATGGCGAGGACTGTACGCAAAATGATGTAGAGGTTGTATTAATTTCTGATGGAACTATCTGTGTGCCTTGCACAGGAGAAGTGATTGATTGTAACAATGGTACTACATCTATAGTCGCTTGCGATGACGGTAATCCAAGCACGATAAACGATGTAGAAGTAATACTCGATTGTGATGGTTCTGTTTGTGAGCCTTGTATGGGAACTTTGGATGATTGTAATACCGGTTCTACCTCCGTGGTTCCTTGCGATGATGGAATTATCTGTACGATAAATGATGTACAAACGATTCTGGATAGTGATGGAACTATCTGTATTCCTTGTGCGGGTACTCCTGCACCATGTGGAACTGATGACAATTGCGAAACGACACAGCCCTGCGATGATGGCGACCCTTGTACGATAAACGATGTAGAAGTAATCCTCCTTTCTGACGGAACGGTTTGTCAACCTTGCGCAGGAGAAACGACGGATTGTAACAATGGTTCTACATCCACAGTCCCTTGCGATGATGGAGAGTCCTGTACCATTAATGACATGCAAATCATACTCGATTGTGATGGTTCTGTTTGTGAGCCTTGTATGGGGACACCTACGGATTGTGCAGATGGAGAAACCTCTATTGTTCCTTGTGATGATGGAGATCCAACTACTGAAAATGATATAGAAATAATACTTGATTGCGACGGTTCGATATGCGCTCCTTGTATGGGAGATCAGATGTTGGCTGATTGTGATTCTGGTCCTCTGGCTATTCTACCTTGTGATGATGGCGATCCATGTACCATCAATGACGAAGAGACTATTCTAACTTTAAATAATACCGTTTGTATTCCTTGTGCAGGTCAATTGATTAGTGAGGTCATAGATCTTGAGGCGGAAGACGATGTATTTGAAATGAATTCTACTGAAACTTTGACAGAAGATATTTCTGAAAATGATGATTTGGATAATTCAATTGCAACGAACTATTCTATTCTGCAAAGCACAGAGTGGGGATCTTTAGAATTAGATGAAGATGGTAATTTCACTTATCAAATAATTACTCCTGTAAGCGAGACAGATGCTTTTAGTTATAGCATCTGCATTACCAACTGTCCAGATATCTGTGTAGAAGCAGATGTTGAAATTTCGATTAACATAGAAGACTTGTTTATCCCAGATGCCATCACTCCGAACGATGATAACCTGAATGACTTCTGGGTAATCCCTGGTATTCTGAATTTCCCACAGAGTAAAATCATGGTTGCCAACCGTTGGGGAGATATCGTTTTTGAAGCAGAAGGCTATCAGAACGATTGGAACGGTACAGGCAGAAATGGCAAGGCTCTTCCGGAAGGAACTTACTATTACCAGCTTTCACTAAATATTGCTGACGAGAAAAACTACAAAGGAACACTTACAATTGTTAGATAACAATAGTTCTACAAATTTTGGCTACAGCCACATTAAGATTAAAATCAAGAAAATGATGAAACGTTTAAATACTCTATCTTTAATTGTAATTGTATTGTTATGTTTTTTTTATAACAATACAATTACAGCGCAACAGCTGCCGCTTTTTAATCAAAACAGGGAGAATCTGAATCCAGCTTTTATTTCTTCTGACTATTTTAAATACGACTTGCCATCGTCTGTTTCTGTTCGGTACAGAGATCAGTGGGTTGGTATAAAAGGAAGCCCCAGAACCATTACGGGAACCTACACTAATTACAATGAAGACAACAATTTCCTTTTTGGTGGAGACTTGATTCATGACGAAACGGGGCCTACTGGTTTTACAGGGATCTATGGTCGTGCGGGTTATGCTATTGAGTTGAATAATGACTTTTTGTTAACTGCAGGTCTTAAAGGAGGTGTTGTTCAATATCGGGTGAAGGGAATGGAACTCCACTTGTTGGAGCCAGGAGATATCGGAAATGAAAATCTGACTAAGATATACCCAGACCTGAGTCTTGGAGCGATGCTTTACTACGACAAACATTATTACCTAGGCTTCTCCGTTCCTCAGATTATCGGTTTGGATTTAGAGTACAAAGATGACATTGGTGATTATAATATCCAAAGAGTACAACATTATTACGGAATCATAGGAGGACGTTTTGATCTTAGCGGTGATTCTTGGATTGAAGTTTCTTCGGAGGCGCGCTATGTTCAAAATGTTCCTTTTTATATCAATGGAACTGCTGAAGTTCAGTATCGTGGAATGTTCTATATAAAGGCAGGAGGTTCCAGTGCGCATGAGGCTATCTTTGGAGCTGGGTTCTTAAGTTATTTAGGGATGGACAGTAATCTGCTACGTGTCGGCTATACCTTTTCGAATTTCTTCCAGGAGTACGGTTCTCATTTTGGGACGGTGCACGAACTCTCGGCTTCATATTCTTTTTAGAGAAATTTATTTTTACTCGAAGAAACGGCTAAGCTTTTGATAAGGCTTAGCCGTTTCTTTTTTATTCCAATACAAACTCCGTTCGTCGAGCATCCGAAGCAATAAAATACCCAATTGCTCCGCCCTCAATGTTAGTCCGCACATTCGCAGGCGGTGCATCAAAAGGAGATCCTCTGAATATTTCGTTTTCGATATCTTGTAGATAATCTGAGGTTTCTAAACCAATCGAAAAGAAGTCAATAATAGCTGTATCGCCAATAGTGAAATATACGCCCGTAGAAAGCGGGATGTCTTCGAAGTATTGTCCATCCACAAAAGAATCATCAGCAAAGCCACCATAAATTAGCGAATCTCCGAACATAGTTCCCTTTGGGTAAGTCGAAGCATAATAGCCATCTCCTTCCCCTTCAAATTCCTGAAAACTAAAAATGCTGTCAAAAATTAAATCTTCGTCTTCTTCTTCGTCATAATCTTCTGAAATTTCAAATCCTGGGTTTTCTATTTCTGGACAGGGACGCATTTTATGAGTAGACGTGTATGTATTGTTATTAACTTCTACTGTGAGTTTGTAGTCATCACCAACTCTAGCGGTCCAGTCTTCTGGCAAGTAATAAAAACCCGCTTCTTTTTCCTCCAGATTATATGTAGTTGTTGCATCTTCTATAGTAACAATAGCGTCGCTAACGCTATCAGGAGTAAAGCTGCCTAGGTAATTTACCGTTTGACTTATTGCAATAAATTGTGGCTCATCCAATGGCGTTATCCATCCCGTGATCACTATTTTTTTATTTTCGTCGGTATTATTATCCAGTTCGATTCTTTCTTTGAAACAACTGGTAAAAGTCAAAAGGGTAGTGAGAATTATTATTAAATTTTTCATGAGTTTTATTTTAGAATTTTACATTGTAAGTAAAAGAAGGAACTATGGAAAAAACAGCTGATTTTTCTGCATAGGTTTGATTGGCGTCAAATTCCTCACTTCTGAAATCTATACTAAAAGCATTTTTTCGATTGTAAACATTATAAACACTGACGACCCATTCGGATTGCCATCTTCGGTTTTTATTTTTTCTGGGTTTGAAAGAAGTAGATAAGTCCATGCGATGATAGTCTGGTAATCGAGATCCATTTCTCTCTGAGTAGACTGGAACAGAAACTCCCTTGTATACATATCTGCCTGTTGGGAAAGTGACTGCGGAGCCTGTGGAGTAGACAAAGTTTCCGCTTACAGAAAACAAGTCATTGATTTCGTAAGCCGCTACGATGGAAATATCATGAGGTTTGTCTTGCTTAGCATTATACCAATTACCGTTATTTATGGTTTCGATTTTTTTCTCTGATCTAGAGTAAGTATACCCTACCCAGCCTGTTAATCGACCTTTGTCTTTTTTTGCTAACAATTCAATTCCGTAAGCTCTACCTTTACCCGTTCTTATTTCGCCATCCAAATTTTCATTCAAAAGCAACTGAGCATGTTCTTTAAAATCAACAGTGTTAATTAAATTTTTATAATAAATCTCCGCCGATAATTCAATGGTATTATTATTCAGGTTTTTAAAATAACCGATAGAATACTGATCTGCCAACTGAGGTTTAATTATTTCAGAGCTCAAAAACCAAATATCAAAAGGCGTCGCACTATTTCCATTAGAAGCCTGCTGAATGTATTGCGCCGTACGATTGTAACTCGCTTTTAATGAACTGGTTTTGTTCAAACTAAAACGTAGACCAATCCTCGGTTCTAAATTCCAATAGCTATTGTAAATTCCTTTTTTATGCTCGATGGTATCTGTAATTTCATAGTTCTCATCTTGTGAATATACTTTTTCAGGACCGACGTTGTGTAGCGCAGAAACGCGTAGGCCATAGTCAATTTTAATTCGGTCATTTATTGTCTGGGTATTATTTACATAAAAAGCAGATTCATAAGCCGTTTTCTTTTCAGTCATAAATTCTGAAATCAGAGAGTCTCTTTCAAGGGATTGTATGTCCCCTGGGAAAATATTATGCTGAATTGTATGTAAACCAAATCGTAGGGTATTCGACGGATTTATAAAAGCTCCAAAATCTGCTTTAACGCTATGCTCCTTTAATCGAGAGTCCCAGGTGAACTCAGATATATCGTCCGTTATACCAAGGAAATAGTCGTACTTGCTATAATAGTAAGTTAGGTTTGAAAATAACTTCGGAGAAAAAATATGATTCCAACGGAGCGTTGCCGTCGTGTTTCCCCAGTCCACGTTGAAGCCATCGTCGGGGAATTTGAAAACATCTCTGCCGAAATAACCAGATGCGAAGACTCTGTTGTTTTCATTGATTCTATAATTCGTTTTGGCATTCAAGTCATAGAAATAAAATGTGGTATTTAGCTTTTCGCCAGTTCGTACGCGCTGCACTCCCTTGGCTAGTACATCTAAATAAGACCTTCGACCAGCGATCATAAAAGACCCTTTTTCTGTAATGGGTGCTTCGATAGCGATACGACTCATAACGGTTCCCAAGCCTCCAGAAGCTGTAAATCGCTTGGCATTTCCTTCTTTCATCCTGATGTCCAGCACAGAGGAAAGCCTTCCGCCGTAGTAAGCAGGCATGGCTCCTTTGTATAGTTGCATGTCCTTAATTGCCTCCGGATTGAAGGAAGAGAAAAAACCGAGAAGGTGAGAAGCATTGTAAATTGGCGCTTCATCGAGCAGGATAAGATTCTGATCTGCATTACCACCTCTGACGTAAAATCCAGATCCACCTTCGCCTACCGCAGCTACACCTGGCAGTAATTGAATGGCTTTTATGATATCT
>JBGCDT010000056.1:0-8576 GCA_045105695.1 Saprospiraceae bacterium
AGGCGAAGCTCCAAGTTGCTTTGACAGAAATGTAGGATCCCTTTGGTATCGCTTCATCTCTCCGGTAAATGGAATTCTTGAAATAGAAACAGGAGCTGCCTTCAATGACTTAGTTACGGTCTACCAAGGAGATTGTAACACCATGAATGCCGTGGCCTGCTTCAACAGAGATGAACATGGATTTACTGGAGAAACAAATTACCTGGATGTCAATGGTTCTACCTCTTACATGATTCGAATCAGTGGAGTGGATTCAAAATTTGGATTGATGACAGGGGACTTTTGCCTATCACTGGACACTGTTTCTGCCGTTCCGATTCCTCCGGTAAATGATCTTTGTAACAATGCTATTACAATTACTGTAGATTCTACAGACTGCACCATAGGTACTAACCAAAACGCAAATTTCAACGGCCCTGAACCCACACTGAATTTAAAAACCCGTTCGGATATTTGGTATTCTTTTGTAGCAACAGCAAATGTTTTAGACATCGAAACGGGAGCAGACTTCGCAGATGTCATTGCAGTCTATTCAGGAACTTGTGGAGACCTAACAGAATTCGCCGTCAATGAATTTGGCCAAAGCTTACACCTCGAAGATTTAATAATTGGCGAAACCTATTTCCTCCAAATCGGAGGTTTCTTCGCAACCATAGAAGGTGATCTTTGCCTGGAAGTAAAAACAGCAAACACTCAAGGGCCCAACAACGACCTTTGTGCAAACGCAGCAACAGTAAACGTAGGCGGAACTTGTGTAGTAGGAACCACTAGCTTTGCAGATTTTGATGGACCAAGTCCAAGCTGTGAAATATTTCCTACTTCAAATATCTGGTTTGAATTCACCGCACCTGCATCAGGAGGCGTTCAATTGAATACAGGTTCTACCGTTCCTCACGTCGTGTCTGTTTACTCAGGTACTTGCAACAACTTTGAGGAAATACTTTGTATGGAAAATCCATTGTACTGCTCTGGCTATTTTCCATTGATTGAGTTGGAGCCAGGAGAGAATTACTTTTTGCAAGTAGCTGCCGCTGAAAACGGATTTGGTTATTTGTTGGGAGATATTTGCCTGAGTATCGAAGATATATCGACTGTTGTTTTTGAACCATTGCAAGTAATTGTCGAAGCGGAATGTATTTCCAGCGGAATCTCTGTTTTGAATGTTATGCCTTTCGGTGGACAGGGAGCTTACGTTGTAGAAGGTAATATAACTGGGGATACTTTAGTCACTGGAACAGATTACTTTACCGTAGTAAGTGATGCCGAAGGATGCGAGCTTGCGCTAACCGGAATTGTAGAATGTGGCAATTTACCTTGTACATTGGGAGCCAGTTTAGCCGTTACGGGTACATCTTGTTATAACGGAAATGATGGAACAGCAGAAGTTGATATTTCAGGTGGTGGAACTTTTGATATTTTATGGAGTGATAACAGTACAGAAGCTGTTCAGGAAAATCTTTCCCCAGGTGTTTACTTAGTTACAGTTGCTAATTCAAGTGGTTGTTCACAAGTTTTTAACGCAGCTATTCCTAACCCAGAACAAATCATAGCTAATGCAACGGCTACCTCAGAAACAGGTATGAGCTTTAATGATGGAACAGCTACCGTTAACCCAACGGGTGGAGTTCCACCTTACACTTACGAATGGAGTAATGGAGAAACGACAGCCTCTGTAGACAACTTAGAACCAGGTGTTTATTCCGTCGTTATTTTTGATGCAAATAATTGTAGTAATATAGCGAACGTAAATGTCGGAAGTTTTGATTGCTTACTCGCCGCAGATATTACAGCAGAAAATATCACCTGTGCGGGAAGTAACAATGGAACACTCAACGCAGAAATCACCAACGGAACAGATGTAACTTACTTGTGGTCAAATGCCGCTACTACTCCAAACTTAGAGAACTTACCAGCAGGCACTTATACGGTAACCATCATAGATGGAAGCGCTTGTCAGGATATTGCTACCGCAACCATTACAGAACCAGAACCAACTGAAGGAATGATCGAATCTTTTACAGATACAGATTGTTTTGGTGATGCGACTGGGCAAGCCTTTTTGAACGTAACTGGGGGAACGGCTCCTTATACTTATGACTGGCCTGGCGGCGGAACTGGTGCGGTACAAACCACTTTACTGGCTGGCGACTATGAAGTTACTTTTACAGACGCCAACGGATGTTCTGGATCTATACCCGTTGTAATTGCCGGTCCGATTGAACCTTTGGAATCTTCCATTGCTGCAACAACTGATGTTCTCTGTTCTGGTGCCAGCAGTGGATCTGCAACCGCTTTTGCACAAGGTGGAACCGCAGGGTATACTTATCAGTGGGATGATCCTGATGCACAGTCATCAGCTACGGCAGATAATTTATCGGCTGGAACTTATACTGTTACCATAACAGACAACAATAATTGCACGAGTACTGCCCAGGCTGTTATTGGTTCTCCTCCAACGCTGAGTGTTTCCGTTGTAAATGTGGTTGGAGAATTAGATGGGGCATCCAATGGTTCAATAAGCATAGAACCGATGGGTGGTACGGCTCCGTATACTTTCTCTTGGGTTTTGAATGGAGATGTTTTTTCAGAGGAGCAAAACATAACAGATTTAGAAGCCGCAACTAGTTATAATGTATTGATTACTGATGCGAATGGTTGTATGTTCTTTTCGCCTGCGATTTCGGTTCCTGGAATTTCAGCTACTTCTGAAATTGTTGCTGGGGGAGCGGTTTCGATTTCACCAAACCCTACGACGGGACGTTTTGTTATAGCGGTAGAATTGGATGGTGTGAAAGAAGTTGGTGTAGAAGTGTTCGATGCTCTTGGACAACGTGTTTATGTAAATCCAATCGAAGAAGTAGAGGCGAGCAATTACGAAGTTGATTTAGAGGACTACCCTGCTGGAGTTTATATTGTTAGGGTGCAGCTTGGAGATAAAGTCTTTGTTGGGGGAGTAGTTGTTGAGTAAGAGGGGATTTAAAAGGAACGTGGATAACCTGAAGACAGGCGTGGATTTTTTGGACTCGAAGGGATCTTTTTTGGTAGTAGGTTTTAAATTTCACTCTTTTGTAAGACTATTGTTATGAATAGAAAATCTAAAAAACCTGAGCTATCTGTGTCATTCACGTTTTTCCTGAAATCCTAGCCCTCCACGGCCTCCTTAACCAAAAGCATCAACTCAGGAGTATCGCTCCCATCCTTTGTCAATGCCTCTTCCATCGCCTGATACAATCCTTTCTGTGAGTAATTTCCAGAGACTCGTTTTACTAAGTTTTCTCCATTTTTATTGACTATTCTGACAACAGGGTTATTCCAAGCAGGTTCTCCAAACTGACGTAGTACTTTTGCGTCAGCTCCTTTTTTATTATTGTAAATGGCCAGAGGGATAAACAAAGTTTCTATAGCTTCCACCATCTTTGGATTACTCAAAACATGATGACCATAGTTGCGGCAGGTCATACAACCAGGTACTTCCTGAAAGAGGATGAGCACCGGTTTGTCTTCCTTTTCTGATAGTTTCAAAGCATCGTCATAACTGCGATACCAGCTTACGGTACCAAGTTCTTCAGACTGATTAGAAGGGTTTGTTTTTTTCTGAGCGTAAGCATCCAGCGTTGCAAAAGATAAAGCCATTAGCAGTAATATTGAATTTTTCATGTGTAGATAAATTTGTTTTTATGCTAATGCTAAATGTAGGCGCAGTGTTGTTGAAACGCTAATTTTGAGCTGTCTTTGTGAGGACAGGTTTGCGAGATATTATAATTCCTGAGATTAAGATTTTGAAACGAGTTCTTAAAAAACTAAATGCCATCCATCTTTTCCAACGTCTTTCTTTGTGTACTTTACTTCATCTATCACTTGACTTTTATCATTTAACAATCGAATACTTCCGCCCGTATTCCCCAGCCTAGGTACTTTCATCGTTACATTCAGAAATGCGCCAGGAGCTAAACTTTGGCCAGAGATCTTCTGCGCGCGGTCTTTATTATCTATGATTGTCCAATCGTCTAGATCTACCGTTTTACTGGAGCGATTCAGAATTCCAACTTGTTCTTTACCAGTATCACGACCTAGTGGATTGATGAGCGCAGAGATGATTTTTATAGCAGTTGTAGAAGCATTGTTAGAGGTTGAGTTGTTGTCCTTGCTGTCTTCTTTTTTTGATGTGGGTTTCTTCTTGTTTTTAGCAGCAGCTAGTTTGACCGCTTCCGCAGCATTTACTTTTCCGTAGCCAAACCATTCAGAGTGACCTTTTGAATTGTAAGTTCCTTTTTTGTGTTTTAGAACAATGTCTGCTTTTTTATCAGTGATTTTATCAGCACTTTTTCGAAGCATGGTCTTCACCTCCTTAGCAGTAAGATTCGGATTTGCGGAAAGCATCAAAGCAGCAATCCCTGCTACAAGTGGAGTAGCACTAGAGGTCCCTCCAAAGTGTCCAGTGTATCTACTGTTGTCAGAAAAACCGACGCCAAAAGTTTCATTGTCCGTTGTCCAGATGCCACGACCAGGGACGTAAGCTTGTGGATCAATCGGATGCCAATTGTCAGAAGGAGCACAGATCGTAATTTCCTTTCCCCAGTTACTGTAAGCTGATTTTCGGTTTTGACTTGTTGAAGCTGAAACTGCAATGACTCCTGGGTGTATGGCATTTCCATTCAAAATGGCTTGTGAGTTTTTTACGATACCACGAGAAGGATGTCGCCATTCAAAACCATTTTTATTAGTTAAGTCCTTCAGAGGTGCATTGAAATTACCAGCGGCAAAAACGATTACTACCCCTTTTTTTCTAGGACCACCTTCCTTGGCTAATCGCGTAAATTGGTCAGACAGTAAACTGCTCAACGGCGCATAAACCGGAACCGGTCCCCAGCTACAAGAGATCACATCAGCCTTTGCTCCAACGTATTCAAATATCTCATAAAGCATATTGTCATCAGCGGCAAGATCAAAACGAATCGGCATAAAAGAACAACCAGGAGCTGCACCTACGATACCACTGCCATTTTCTTCTCCGATGGCTACACCCGCGCAAGGCGTTCCGTGGTAGTCATAATTTTCAACAGTAGGGAAGGGATGAAGATCGCCGTCGACAAAATCTTTGGCGTGTACAATTTTATGACCATCTCCTTTTAAGTCAGGATGGGTGAGATCGAAACCATCGTCAATTACGGCCACTGTAATGTTACGTGTGCCCTTTGTTATTTTCCAAGCATCGGGTGCATTCACACTGGCACCATTGACGAGGTCTATTCCTTTTTTACCATGAAGGTGCCACTGATTTTTAAATAAGTTGTCTTTTGGTAAACTGGCTGGATCAAAGCGATTGATCAAATTAGGTTCCGCATGAAGAACGTTTTTACAATCCATAATATCGGTACAGAGTTTCACTGGATTCTTTCCAGCAGAACTGGTAACGCGAAAGAGATGTCTGTCAGGCAATGCTGGATAGTTGCGCATATATTGTAACCCACAATCCTTCATTACTTTCTCAATACCCTTTGTTGATGTGCCCTCTGCAAACTGAATAATGACCAGATCCGTAATGTAATATCTAGTCGCCGGATCTTTCAAAGGAGTGTAAGCATGATGAAAAACGGCGAGTGTTTTAAACTCATTACGCAAGTCATTCATAACTTCGTCTGATTGCCCAGCATTAGTTTTTATCTTGTAGATGTTATTGAAAACGGGTTTGATTTCGTTTACTTTCCCGCTTCTGTAAATATCACCAATCAGTTTTTTATTAGGAAGAATAGCTGTGAAATAAGAAGCTTCCTTTTGAATACGGATTTTGTGTCCACCACGATAAAGGATATTGTAATTGCTAGCCATTGGGTATGAGGGGATTTAGAGTGTTAAAGGAGAGCAAGTTAACGAAAATTTGGTATTTGAAAAGATGCTTTCATATCGTTTTGAGCATAAGAATCTATCCATAGATTCTTACTTTCAGTTAAGTTAGTTGAGGAGCCAAATCAGAAAGGATAGTTGTGGTTATAACTAAAACGAGAACTGTCATCTACTATGCGAAGCATCCTTTTATCCCATCAGGATTTTGTGAACTAACCGACTTCTTTTCTGTTTTACACACGACTGGTACATATTATTTATTATTTTTACCTTTCAAAGTTCAACACTTAAAAGTCAGATGACAAATTTGGATTTTCACTTCTTACTAATTCAAATTTCTTCGGCTTTATGTGAAGATCATTCATTTATTTTTTTAATCATGTAAAACTGAAAATTATGAAGACATCTCTTACTCGATGTATATTATTTTTACTTTGCTTTGGGCTTGTCTCAGGGCTAACTGCACAGACTGTGTACTGGGGCGATCAGCCTGGACAAGGCGATTTCAACACTGAGATGAACGGCTGGACTTCCGAAGTCGTGTCTGGTCCAGATACTTCCTGGACTTGGGTTGCTGACGGAACTGTAGATGGAGGATTCCTGGCTGGACAAGGCGTTACAATTAACTCCCCAACCGGTGCAGAAGGAGCAATGATTTTCAACGCAGATGCATACACTAATGGATCTACTGGACCTGTACCGGATAATTTTCCTGATTACATAGTAGATTTAGTATCTCCTACTATTGATCTTAGTGGTGTACCTGCTGGTACAGCTTTGGACATCGAATTTTATCAAATTCTTTTTTTTTTTTTTTTTCCTCAAGGTCGAACGTTCTCTTCCTACTCAGTGAGTACTGATGATGGATTGACTTGGTCTGCTCCTGTAGATCCAAACCCAGATAGCCCTGCTGCATTTGCAAATAGTGGAGTTGATCCACTTAACAATTCTAGAACAGTTGGAATACCATTCGGAGCCAATGCTGCTGGATCAAGTACTGTAAAAATCAAATTCACTATTGCTGGAAACTTTTACTACTGGGCTTTAGATGACGTTCGTATTCTATCTCGTCCTCCTGAAGTAGATGTAACGGTATCCCCTAGTTGGTATGCTGTTTCTCCTAACTATATGGTACCTGCTACTCAAGTAGACCAAATGGTATTTATGACTGACGTAGGAAACTCAGGAGGTACTACTGCCGAAGATGTAGAACTGACTGTTTCAATTGAAGACGGAAGCGGTAGTGAATTGTACAGTGGAACAGAAACATATGGAACACTTACTCCGGATTCATTGGATGAGAATCGTGTATTTGGAGCATTCACTCCCCCTGCTACAGTAGGAGAGTACACTGGTACTTACGCTGTATCAACTAGTGCAGCAGATGTTGACCCTGATAACAATGAGTTGTCTTTCAACTTCGAAGTTACGGAGGAGGTTTTTGCAAAAGAAAATGGAGAAACTAGAGCAATCTACTCTAATGATAATAACTGGGATGACGGTATTCCTAAATCTTGGGCATATGGTAATCACTTTTATATCGTAAACGGAGATAATCAAGACCTACACGCTAATACTGCCTCATTCATTATCGACAATGCTAATGAATCTGAAGGAATTCCACTTTTTATTAAATTATGGAAATGGGATGCTCCTGTTGATGATTGGATGATGAACCCAGGTGGAGGAGATTATACTTGTCAGCCAGAAGATAGAATCGCAGTTGGATCAGCAACTTACACAATAGATGGAAGTGAGGATGATGATGAATTCGTAACGGTATTCTTAAACGATGAATTGTCATTGGAACCAGGTGTGCCTCTCGAAGATAACACACATTACATCTTAATGATTGAGATGATTGAGACAGGGCCAGATGATTCTAACGTTGTCGGTCTTGGCGCTAGTGATTTAGTAGATTATGCACCTAGTAACTTTGCTTCTATTGAGGCAGGAGCACCTCGATTTGGTGCTATGATAGGACTAAACGGTTCTGGTGCGTTGAGTGATGTTGCTTACAATCGTACTGGTTTTGGTCCTGAAATAGTTCCATGTATTCGTATGGAAGTAGGCCCAAGAACTACTATAAGTACCGTAAATATCTTAAACGATGCTAAAGTAAATGTTTTCCCAAGTCCTGCAGACAAAGAGCTGAGTGCAGAAATTGTACTGGATAAGGAATACGCTGAAGTTACCGTGAAGGTAGTTAATACACTTGGTGCGATTATCACTGAAAAGACTTATGACTCTTTACAAAATGAAATAGTTACTTTCAATAGTTCAGAATGGGCTAGTGGAAACTACTTCCTTCAGATTGCAACTGCAGAAGGTGTGAAGACGAAGAGCTTTATAGTACAACACTAATACTTATCTACGTACTTAGTTTTTGTGATTTCATCTTCACCTAAGCTAAGATCTAGAATTTTACTGATCAGCCAGAAAGTGATTTTACTCGCTTTCTGGCTGCTTTTTTTACCTTACAAACGTTCTAGTGTATAACTGCCCGCTATTTCTAACTTTTGTAAAATTATTGTTATGAAAATAAGATTTACTACAGTTCGCAGCTTGCTGCTCTGGCTGTTAATTTTGTGCAGTTGGAATACCCATGCTCAGATATTCTGGGAGGAAAATTTTAACGATACTATTTCTGTTTTGCCAGAAGATTGGCAGGCCTTCGATAATAATGCTGGCGGAGGCGTTTGGGAAATTACCAATGTTGGTCCTATCGGCCC